>CBCXVS010000014.1:25744-46360 GCA_965178525.1 uncultured bacterium
CCTCATGACAAAACCCCCTCATGTGTTGGGTCAACCGTTGATACGACCAGCAGTTAGAGCTTCACTTCATGCCATTCAGGTCACACCTGACATCAAGCACTTTGCCGTTCAACAGCGACTTGAAGCGGCGCGCGACGTACTCCGATCGTTCGACACGACTCCGAAAGGTGATATATTCCACGCGCATACAGCCCACCTCTTACACGATAGTCACGCCATGACGACTCATTTCATATGGGCTAAAGCAACCTCTGAAGCTTTGGCGCCAACGTTTGCCAGCGACTTGTTCACCGTCCTGTTTATCATGACCATCTGGAGGCATGATATTATTCGGGCCCTAAGGCCATGACCTGTGGGTGTCCAGGGCATACGATGACCGGGGTAATCGCCGTATGGTAATAAAGGGAGCCCCACCTTAAGCGAAGTCGGCCTCCATGAGCAATCGCGAGTCCACGGCAAAATCAAAATTAGACTTGCTGCCGATGCTTGCCATCTCTTGGCGTTCAGCCGTGGCGCCAAACATGATATAAGTACCGAGGGAACATGAAAACGATGTCTGCGTACAGGGAGACACTTGTGTATCTGCTCAAAGTCCACCGCCTCCTCATTGCCAGTGGTATTGCGTTGTGTGTGCTCTATACGGTGGTGCAAGTCTTGCACTACTCGAGGTCGAATGCGGTGAGTGCCTTGGTGCAGGCACTCGTTGCGTTTGCGCTGGCGGTCGCGCTGGTGTGGTACTTTCGTTCCATCCGTACCCATTGAGGGATGAAAATGGAGCCGCTAAGGACGCCAAGGAGCGCGAAGAGAAGTGGATGATTTATAGGAGGAATGAGGCACCCCGCACCAAGTTCCGCTGACGCTCGCAATGCAGGAGAAATTGCAGCATGACATGGCCGAGTGGCCGCGGTTGGTCGAGGAGCGGATGCTGTCCCGCCTCAGGGAGGACGACCTGCCTGCCAGCGGGCAGGTGCGAGACCAGCCACTCGGCCCACTGACGGTGTGCCGGCACCTGTTCGCCGACCACGACGAGGGTTGGCACGGAGAATGTCTGCCAGAGAGTCTCCAAGTCCATTGGATGCAGCACGTCACCACGGGCTGCGGTGTGAGGCGCGGTCCGGACGGTCTCGGCATCGTCCTGGCCGATCAGGATGAGACCTTCCAAGCGTGTGGCCGCATGCTGTGCGATGTGGGCCGCCATCCGCCCCGCGCTGGCGTCGATGGCCAGATAGGCCCGGTCTATGTCGATGGCATCGAGCAACGCGATGACGTCCGCTGCGAGCTGGTCGCTGCTAAACCGCTCTGCTGCAGAGTCCGGGGGGGTTGGCTCACGGTATTCATACGCCATCGTCCTGCACAGCTCACCGAGTAGGGGCATGATCGGATGCCAGGCCGCGACTGAGCCGTGCGGTCCACACGCGAGCAGGAGTGGAAATCCCTCTCCTTCCGATTCATAGTAGCACGGTAGGCCATTTACTGTCAGCACAGGCATGAGACTCTCACCTTATCGCGCCGTGTCTCCATTATCGATGAACAACGTACTGGAGGTCGAAGGGTTTGGACGCTGTATTGTACCTGATTTGGTGCGTGGTAGGAACTATGGCTGTGGACTGACGGCTGAGCGCTTGAGGAGAAAAAACAGCGTACCCTGGTGCTTGATACGTCCGGCTGCGGCCTCGGCTCGCTCGCCGCTACCCCAGAAGAGATCGACCCGTCCGGGACCGGTGATGGCGCTGCCGGTGTCATGGGCAAAGACAAAGCGTGACAGCGGTTGCCAGCCGGTCACCTCGTTGGCGGCATTGAGTACGGGCTGACGCGTCTGCACAAATGCCAGGCCAGCCGGCGGAAAGAGGCGAGAATCGATCGCGATCGATCGTCCTGGAATGAGGGTGAGCCCCAAACTGCCGATAGGTCCACGATCGACTTGGCGAAAAAAAATATACCGCGGATTATGGTTGAAAACCCGGGGGTGCTCTTCCGGATGGGTCCGTAAATAGTGCTGCAAACGTTGCAGGGACATCGTTTCAGGGGAAAGACGGCCCTCATTGAGCAATAATGTCCCAATGCTGCGGTATGGATGGCCATTGGACCCGGCATAATGCACGCGTATGAGGCGACCATCCGGGAGACGAATGCGTCCGGAGCCTTGGATGTGGAGGAAAAACCCGTCGACCGCATCGGGTAGCCAAACCAGTTCCAGGCCGCGGCCTCGCAACTTGCCTTCCACATCGATTTCACGTCGGGTAAAGTACGGCAGAATTTGGCCTTTATCATATCGGGCGGTGAGCTGTTCGCTTACCCAGTCCGGACGGAAACGTTGCAGTTCGATGTGTAGCAAGTCGTCAGGAGGACCATACAGAGGATAGGTGAACTCGGTGGTCCGTACAAGGCTTCCGGGCAAGAGGGCTTCGTAGTAGCCCGTGAACAGCACATCGCCTTGGCCCGTACGGCCACTGGCTTGGATCAGGTTGAACTGGGCGTGCAGGGCCGCGTGCAGCGCTGCCGGCGTTGCGGCCTGGTCGAGTATACGCTGAAATGTTTCGAGGGTGTCGCGTAACGTTTCTGCCGTAATTTGACGTGTCGCAAAGGGAAGGAGCCGAGTAGAAGGCAAGCGCCGCACATAGTCAAGGCTGCGCTGTAATGCGAGCTCAAGCGAGGCACGGTCGAGATCATCGGCCAGGATGACCTGAGGCGGCTGTGCTGGTGTGACGCCGTTAGGCTCTTGTGACTCAGGAGCCATGGGGCGGCAAGCGCACAGCGCTAAGAGTGTGAGTACCAGCCCGGTTCCGGCAACCCACTGCCACCATTGCGTCATTCTACCGCCTTGGGCATCTTGCCTATTTGTTCGCGACCGCTTTGACTTGAGGGAGGTCTGTCAGTCCATCCAGTATCTTTAGAATACCATCTTGCAACAAACTCGTCATGCCTTCCTGCATGGCACAGTCGCGAATCTCAACCATACGGGCACGCGTTTGAACGAGGTGTTTCACCTCGGGAGAGCCCAGGAGGAGTTCGTGGATGCCAACACGTCCTTTATAGCCAAGCTCACTGCACTCGGCACAGCCGACGGCCTTTTGTAATGTGAAGTCGGGGGTGTAGGTGATACCGAGTTTGTCAAACGCTTCCGCGCCATAAGCATCGCGTAACTCGTTAAAAGTCTCCTCCGGTGGATGGTGAGTTTCCTTACATGCCTGACAAAGCGTCCGCACCAGACGCCGGGCCAATACACCTATAGACCTTCAGGAAATAAATTGGGAATTTAGGGCTCGCATCTATGAGCCAACGGGTGTATCTCAAAACCTATTTTTCAAACCCTTCAACTTGGAGAATACACCCATGAGGATCAGAATACAGCTTAGCCAGGCAACCGTCAAAGCCCTTCAGAGCCGTTTGCAGCAAGCCTACCAAAAGGACGATGTGCGCTTGGTACGACGCATGACGGTGTTGATCGATTTACTCGTGCACCACGTGCCGGTGGAAGACTTGTGTGAGCCATGGGGGGTGAGCCCTTCGACGGTCTATGCATGGCGCAACGCCTTCTTGTTACGGGGTCTCGACAGCCGAGGCTACCATCACGGCGGCGGTCGACCAGAGAAGTTGACCCCGAAGCAGAAAAAACGCCTGGTCGAGCGGCTCGATGCCGGGCCGCTGGTGGTCGGCTTTGAGACCGCTTGTTGGAATTCAGTCATCATCCGAGTGCTGATCTGGCGGGAGGTTGGCGTGCTCTACAACCGGCATTATGTCTGTACCTTGCTCCACCATCTGGGCTTTTCGTTTCAAAAGGCTCGTTTTGTCTCCGACCATCTCGACGAGGCCAAACGTCAAGCCTGGCTGCGTGACAAATGGCCCACGATTCTGCGGGCGGCCAAGCGTCGCAAAGGCATGATTCTCTTCGAAGATGAAGCCCGCTTCGCACAGTGGGGCTCCTGAAATTATACCTGGTCCAGGCGGGGTCAGCAGCCCGAAGTGCCCACCAGTGGCAAGCGCAAAGGCTATAAGGTATATGGCGCCATTGAATATTTCTCTGGGCGGTTGTTCTACCAGGGCATCGAAGGCCGGTTCAACTCGGAGAGTTACCAGGCGTTTTTGCAGATGATCATGAGACCAACCCGCAAACACCTGTTTCTGATTCACGATGGGACACGGTATCACACCAGCCAAGCCCTCACGCAATTTTTCAAGACCCAGAGCAAGCGGATCAGCGCCCATCCCCTGCCGTCGTATTCACCAGATTACAATCCGATCGCATACCTGTGGAAGAAGACGAAGCAGCGAGGAACCCATAACCAGTATTTCAAGGCATTCGCGGCGTTGATCGTGTCGGTAGAGGAAGCGTTGGCCTATTTTTCGACGCATGCCGACGAGGTTCTTTGCCTCTTTGGACGCTACCAAGAGGAAAGCGCTTTGGACCTCCAGCAGGCCGCATAGCTTTCCAAAAACAAACATGAACGTCTATAGCAAGGCGTCGCCAAAATTAAAAGGGTCAAGGCCCATGTCCAGCAGGCGCGTAATCGTCTCCGGTGCGCTGTTCGTATGCAAGGTACTAAAGACCAGATGGCCGGTCAGCGACGCCTCGATGCCGATATGGGCCGTTTCTTCATCGCGCATTTCCCCAACCATGACGACGTCGGGATCGGCCCGCAGAAACGACCGCATGGCAGCGGCGAAGGTGAAACCGATGCGCGGTTGCACCTGCACTTGCCGTAACCCATACTGGGTAATTTCGACCGGATCTTCCGCAGTCCAGATTTTCCGCTCAGGAGTATTGATGTATCCCAGGGCAGAGTGGAGCGTCGTGGTTTTACCCGATCCTGTGGGCCCTACGACCAGGACCAGACCGTATGGACGGCTGACGATTTCCTGAAACGTCTTCAGGTTCCGTTCGGTCATCTTCAGGGCGTCAATCGGCATGGGCTCGCTTGCCGCCAGAATACGCATGACGACATCTTCGTTGCCATTGGCCGTCGGAATCGTGGCGACACGGAGTTCGATTTCCCGATTCGTCGGCAGGCGGAATTTGATCTTGCCATCTTGGGGTTTGCGCTTTTCGGCAATGTCCAGCCGTGCCATGATCTTAATACGTGAGACCAACGCCCGGCGATAGCTCGGCGGAATGCGCTGATATTCCTGGCAGCGGCCATCAATGCGGATGCGAACCATGGTATCTTGTTTGCCCGAGTACGGCTCGATGTGAATATCCGAGGCGCCGCGCTTATAGGAATCGATGATGATCTGATTGGCGAGGCGCACGATGGCACTATCATCCTCACCCATCCCCAGGCTGTCTTCGTCGTCGTCCCCAGGTCCTCTGGAGGAATCGTCGGTGAGGTCACCCAGGATGTCCTGGATGTTGCCCAAGAGGTCGTGCTTGCCGCTGGCGCTGAAGAGGTACTGCAAGATATCTTTGCGCAGCCCGATGAAAAATCGCGGCTTCAGCCCTTTCATCAGCAATTGGATGTGCTCAACTTTCTGCAGGTCTTTCGGATCGTCCACCAAAATATCGACGGTGGACTCTTCGCGGCGCAGAGGCACCCAATAGTTTGCTTTAAGATAGTCGAAGCTAATGCCCTTGAGGAGGGACGGATCCGTCACGGCACGTTCGTCAAATTCCAGGAAGGGACAACCAAAGTAACGGCTGAGCGATTCACCGACCTCCTTTTTGGGCAAGCGGTATTCCTCGATCAAGACCGTTTCGATATCCTGCCCCTTGCGCCGGGCCTCTGTGACGGCGGTATCCAGGTCTGAGCGGGTGATCAACTTGTAGTCGAGCAAGTAGTCGAATTTGGTTTTGGGCGTTGTGCGGCGTTTGGCGTAATGTTGCTGGTTGCGAAACGCGATGCCGAGGATCTCGGCAATTTCCAGGGCGCGTTCCTCTTCTTTTTTAGTGAACTGGCCGTCGCCGTCTTTTTTATTGAGGAAAACGAGAACGCCCATCAGGTATTTGCGTTCGAAGAGAATGGGAACCGTCAGCATCTGGCGGGTGCGAAAGCCGGTACGATGATCCCACGAGCGGTCGAAGCCCAGGCGGGGACTGATCGCGGCTAATTCGGCGTCATCGTAGGCGTCAGCGACGTTGAGCAGTTTGCCATAACGCGCACAATAGCCTGAGAGGCTATCTTCCGAGATGGGGACACGGATTTCTTGCACCCCTTCGATCGGATCGAGGGTGAACCGGGAGTAAAGTTCGCGTTTTTCGCGGTCCACGGCAAAGATGGTTGCCCGCTCAGCCTCGAACAAGCCATGAATCTCATCAAGCACTTCAAAGAAGAAATCGTCCAGATTCTTGATGGTATGGATTTTGTTGATGAGTTGAGTTTTTTGGCTCTTGGTATTGTTTTGAACCTCAAGCGCGAAGTTGTCCTGGGATGATGTTTTCTCAGCCTGAGCCATCACCGCGTGCCTTCGTAAACGAGCAGGAGATCCGGTTGAGAGGCGGCTTTATGAAGCGTGGCCTTCCAAATCCTACAGATATAGAGCATTGCAGGGGGACTGTGCACCGAACCTTATCGGCACGTCCCTGACAAAACTTAAAAAATGCTGATCCGGCCCCTAAGATAGGGCAATGGTTTCTAAATCAGGTATTTGCAGCCCAGGCACACCATCGTGAAACGGGTTCTACGACGTGCACCGGATGACGGTACGCGCATGCCGTCATCCGGGACTTTCGCTACTTCAGACGAGGATCAAGCGCATCCCGTAAACCTTCACCCACAAGGTAGTAGGCCACAACGGCCAGAAAGATTGCTGCGCCGGGAAAGATTGCCAACCACCAGGCAAATGTGTTGCTGCGGGCTTCGTTCAGGATAGACCCCCACGTGACCAGATCGGCAGGAACCCCAATGCCCAGGAAACTGAGGCCGGATTCGACCAGAATGGCCGCGGCAATGCCCAGCACCACCGACACCAGCACCGGCGCCAGCGCATTGGGCAGGATATGGCGGATCAGAATCCGTGGCGTCGGTACGCCGAGCGCTACGGCCGACGTGACGTAGTCGAGATTGCGGACTTTGAGAAATTCATTACGCGTGAGACGCGCGATGCCGACCCAACTCGTCAGGCCGATGATGAGCATGGTGTAGAAAATATTCGGTGTGAGCGTCGCCGCAATCGTGAGAATCAGAAACAATGTTGGAATGCCTAACATCAGCTCGAACAGTCGGGAAATGACCAGATCCACCCAACCGCCAAAATAGCCTGCGACCGACCCGAGGGCCAGGCCGATGAGAGTGGCAATGCCCATCGATATAAAGCCAATTGACAGCGAAATCCGTGAGCCGTGAATGATGCCGGCGAGGACGTCACGGCCGAGTTGGTCCGTTCCCAGCCAGTGGGTGGGCGAGGGTTCGTCTAAAGGGACGGGGAGGTCAATCTGGTTGGGACGGTACGGAATAGGCGGAAAGATGACACGATCCGCTGCGAGTTGGGTAAAGTCCGCCTGTCGTAGCTCCGCTGGTAAAGGCGCCAGGCCAAGCTGATCGAGATAACTGTGTAGAATCGGAAAGAACGTTTTGCCTTGATGGACGAGATAGTAAGGTTTATCGTTCGCAATGAAATCGGCAAAGAGGGCGATGAGGAGCAAGACGACAGAGAGCCACAGTCCCAGCACGGCGGGGGTATTGCGTTTGAAATGCTGCCAGACACGGCTCCAGTAGCTCTGCGAGTCGTCCATATCGACATACCACCGGCGTCAGGCGCTACGTGCACTAAAGGTGATGCGCGGGTCGACCACGGTCAGCAACAGATCCGAGAGGAGAATGCTCAACAACGTCAGCAACGAACTCATGGTGAATACCGCCATAATGATTGGATAGTCACGGGCTAAAACGGCTTCGTAGCCGAGTTGGCCGAGGCCCGGGATCGAGAAAATGGTCTCGATGATAATGCTGCCACTGATCAGGCCGGGAATAATGGACGTCATGATCGTGACAATGGGAATCAACGAGTTGCGCAGGACATGCTTGTAAATCACGATGCGTTCGACGAGTCCTTTGGCCCGTGCCGTCTGCACAAAATCCTGACGCATATTTTCAAGCATACTACTGCGCATGAAACGTGAAAGTCCGGCAAAGCCGCTGTACGAAAGCATGATGACCGGCAAACACAGGTGCCAGGCATAGTCGAGCAAGCGCTTCCCAAAGGACCAATGGGGGGAGGTGTCCACGGAGGTCAGGCCGCCAGGCGGGAAGATGTAGAAGTAATCCCCGCCGCATAAAAACACGATCGCGAGCGTGCCGATCCAGAAAGAGGGTAGGGCGAAGAGTGCAAACGACAAGAACGTGGTGAGGTGGTCCCCAAAGGAATAGGAATGGGTCGCCGAGTAGATACCCAGTGGAATCGCACCTAGATAGATCAGTATGGTGGAAATCAGGTTAAGTTGGATCGTCACCGGAAGCCGTTCAGCGATTTTGTACCACACCGATTGATTATCTTTGAAGGATTCTCCAAATTCAAGGGTGAACAAATTCCGCAACCAATACCCATACTGCACATAGAGCGGTTGATCGAGTCCATATTGCGCCCGCCAAGCTGCCAAGGCCTCTCCTACCGCGCTCTGCTTTTCTGTGGACATGCCTTCAGAGCCTTCCAAAGTCCGCAGCTCGGCGGGATCTCCCGGAACCAAATGGAGCAGGGTAAATGTAATAAACGTGATGCCGAAAAAGGTCGGAATCAGCAGCAAGAGGCGTTGCAGCAGGTAGGTACCCATCGGTGTCCTATCCTCCTCTTACTGGGTCATCAAGGGAGATTCGTAGCGCTGCATAGCCCGCGGTACCCACCACTCCAACTGCCGTGGTCCGGCTGGATACAGCTTGACGTTGTGAACACGTTGGGCGACGGCCAACACGGCTTTGCGGATAAATAAGAAGGTATAAGGTTGTTCATCATTCAGAATCTGCTGGAATTCCCGGTAGAGCTCGATACGCTTCTGGGGGTCGAACGTTCGCCGGTTTTCTTCGAGGAGGGCATCAGATCGCGCATGGTGAAAACTGATGGCATTGGAGCCTTTATTGGCCGACTGTGATGAGTGCCAGACTTGGTAGCCGTCCGGTTCCGTGACGGGCATAGCCCAGCCGAGAATCATGGCGTCGAATTTGTGATTGCGTACATCATCGAGATAGATGGTCCAATCGAGCTGGCGCACGGTCGCCGCGATACCATGTTTTTTCAGCTCGTCCTGCAGGACTAAGGCCACATTCTTACGGATGTCATTACCAGAGTTGAATTTGATTTCGAAGCGGAACGGCGTGGTCTTGCCGTCCATGACCTTGTCGAGGACGCTGTCGCCATCTGTGTCCTGCCAACCCGCTTCGCCGAGGAGTTGCCGCGCTTTTTGCGGGTCGTAAGGGTGACTGTAGAGGGTTTTGTCATACTCGGGGCGGAAGAGATAGACCGGTCCGTCTACCACCTCACCCAGTTCGAACAAGATCGTTTTGACCATTTGCTGCCGGTTGGTCAGATAGGTCATCGCCTGGCGGACCCGCTTATCACGAAAGATCGGATGCACGTTGTTCCAGCCGATGTAGGTGTAGCCCGGTCTAAAGTAGAGATGTTTGGCAAATTTTTTGCCGAAGCGTTTGCTCTTGGTTTGGCGCAGATGCTGCAACGGCTGTAAAACCATGGTGTCGAGTTCGCCCGCTTTTAGGGCCACGAGGGCGGCTGCCTGGTTATTCAGCACACGCATCACACGCTTGTCGATGTACACCTGGTCGATGCCCGCTTTTCCACGGCCCCAATGGTTCGGATCTCGCACCAATACCACCTCCTGGCCGGTTTTCCAGTGTTGCAACTTGTAAGGCCCGCTTCCCATCGGATTCCGCGAGAAATTTTTGTTGAAGTGCTCGGCAAATTTTTGCGCCTTCTCCACTTCGGGAGACGATTCCTTGGCGCTCGGGTTCATCGCGTCCAGTTGCTCGACACTGAGCGTATCGAGGCGTCCCTCGGGATCGTAATAATGCCGTGGCAGAACTTCGAAGCCCCCCAAGATGGACTCATTACGGAAGTAGGGCGCCTTGGCGCTGAGGCGGAGGGTCCAATCGTCGATGAGTTCGGCTTTCACCAGGGATCGATAGTAGACGCGGCGGAATGGCGCATTGACCCAAGGGTTCTTGATGGTCTTGAGACTCAAGAGGAGGTCCTGGCCGGTGACGGGCTTGCCGTCCTGAAAATGCGCGTCGCGTCGCAGCGTGAACGTATACGTCAGTTTGTCTTCTGAAATCTGCGGCCGCTCTGTCGCCAGGTAGGGTTTAATCTCTAGCGTTTGGGGATCACGCGTTAGCAGGCTTTCAAAGACATAACCCAAGATGCTAGAGGAGGTGGCGTCGTTACTGGTCAGGGGATTGAGGCTCTCAGGATCGCTGAGGATGTGAGACACAAGCCAGTCGCCTGTATCCGGCTGATCCTCTGCCCGCACGCGGGGGTCGCTGCATACCAGTACGATAAGGGCTGCCATGAGCCATAGATGGGTCGGCCATCCTGACCGTGGAGTGCCGCGCATTGTCTTCTCCTCCATGAGAACACCCTAATCCATTAGTGAATGCGACTGGCGTAGCCTTGCCAATCCTTCTCTCGCAGCTCAAACTTTTTAATTTTGCCGGTCGAGGTTTTCGGCAGCTCGCCGAACTCGACGGCTTTGGGACACTTGAAATGCGCCAGGCGATCCCGGCAAAAATGAATGATGTCGTCCGCCGTCGGCTGCGTCCCCGGTTTCGGGGTCACGAACGCCTTGGGCACTTCACCCCATTTCTCATCCGGTATGGCAATCACCGCCACTTCCTGCACCTCAGGGTGTTGGTAGATCGTGTTTTCGACCTCGATGGTCGAGATGTTTTCCCCACCACTAATAATGATATCCTTTTTCCGGTCGCGCAGCTCGATATACCCGTCCGGATGCATGATGGCAAGGTCGCCGCTATGGAACCAGCCACCGCGAAACGCTTCGTCCGTCGCCTCGGGTTGCTCGAAATAGCCGCGCATGACGTTATTGCCGCGCATGATCACTTCACCCATGGTGGCCGCATCGGCGGGGATGTCCTGCATGTGCTCGTCGACGACCCGCATCTCTTCCGCAATGATGTACGGCACGCCCTGGCGCGCTTTCTTGCGGGCCTGCTCCTCTGACGGCAGGGCATCCCACTCCTCGTGCCAGGCACAAACGCTATGCGGACCGTAGGTTTCGGTCAGCCCATAGACATGAAAGATCTCCGCGCCCAGCGCTTCCATGTTGGCGATCACCGTGGGGGAGGGCGGCGCTCCGGCGGTGGTGACATGGAGCTTGCGGGGAAACTTGGCCGTTTGTGCCCGTGGATGACTGGTAAGGGTAATCAGCACGGTGGGCGCCCCATTCAAGTGGGATATTTGTTCGGCTTCGATGAGCCGAAAGACCTCCTCGGGATCGACGCGGCGCAGGCACACATGGGTACCGCCGACTGCCGTGACGCCCCAGGTGAAACACCAGCCATTGCAGTGGAACATGGGTAGGGTCCACAGATAAGTTGCCCGGCTGTTCAGTCCCACCTCCAATGCCTCTCCGAGCGCATTGAGATAGGCACTGCGATGCGTGTACATGACGCCCTTGGGATTCCCCGTGGTGCCGCTGGTGTAGTTGATGCTAATCGGTTCGTTTTCGTCTTCGACCGGTTTGTCGAGCGGCTCATCTGAAGCGCTCGCCAGAAACGCTTCGTATTCCAAGCCCTCGAGTCCGTCGTGCCCGGTGCCGTCATCAATATTGACGACGGTTTCAAGGCGGGTCAATGGGTCACGAATCGGTCGGACAAGCGCCGCGAATTCGGTATCGACACACAGGACTTTGGCGCCGGAGTGATTCAAAATATACGCAATTTCGGGCGAGGACAAGCGCGTGTTGATGGCGACGAGAATGCCACCAGCGAGTGGCACCCCATAATGGGCTTCCAACATCGGCGGGATGTTGGGACACAAAAACGCGACGCGATCGCCTTTGCTGACGCCGATTTTCTGCAGGGCGGTGGCGAGACGGTTTACACGCTGCGCGAACTCGCCATAAGTGTACCGTGTGTCATTGTAAACCACCGCCATTTTGTTAGGAAAGACGTAGGCGCTGCGCCGTAAAAAGCTCAAGGGAGTCAAGGGCGTGTAGTTCACTGCTGGCTGGGGCATGGTCATGAGGCCACCTCCTGAGACGATTTGTGTGAAACAGGGAACAATCCGTTGCCTGGAGGAGAGGAAAGGATACGCGAGCCTCTCCTTGTCTGTCTTCCTGAGCCTATGGCGCCATCGTGTAGCCTTTTATCGTAGTGCATCGCCAAGTGGGTTTCAAAGAAAAAGCCGCACACCGCAGCGGCAAAGATGTGTGATGAGGCCGGAGGCATGGTGGGCGTGGTGATACTAGGCGGGATCTGCCGTAACGATGCGGGCCACCCGCGAGATCGGATGGCCCTTGGCGTCGATTTGCAAGGTGTTGAACCAGCCAAATGGCGTGCGGTAGCTGTGCAAATTCGCGTTGCTGAGCGCTTCATCCGTCCGGTCTAGAATATCGATGGCCACTTCGGGAGCGCTCAACGTCGCGAACAGGTGGGCGAAGGGGTGAAGCACCACGGTGGTGACGTTGAGCTGTGCACTGAGCTTGACGATTTCGGCTGCGGCGCGCTCGGCGACAAGATCAGGATCGCGTTCGTCCCCACGCTCCACGCTGGCCAGGACCACGAGTGCCTCGTCCACTTGCGTCACGGAATCGTCATAGTCTTCGTACACCTTGGAACGGCCTTTGGTGGTAATCGTACAGCAAAAGCTATTCACGTGGAGAATGAGAAATCGCATGCTTCCCCCTGTCAATTCCCCGCGACCGTCATCGTGCCAATCTTCAACGTTGGCGCCGTAATTTTGCGGCTCATGTCAAGGTCATTGCCGATCATTTCCACATCGTTCAGCATCTGGCGCAAATTTCCGGCAATGGTGATTTCCTCCACGGGGGAAGTCAGTTCACCGTTTTCGATCCATAGCCCCGAAGCCCCGCGCGAGTAATCGCCGGTCACGAGATTGACCCCGAAACCGATGAGTCCCGTGACGTAGAGCCCGTTGGGTACCGAGGCAATGATGTCTTCCGGGGCGTATGGGCCGGGTTCCAGATAAAAATTCGTCGGACTGACGCCAAGTGGCTCGCCCGCACTGCGAGCCGCATTGCCCGTCGAGCGCATGCCGAGCTTGCGCGCCGTGTAGGTGTCGAGCAAGTAATACTGCAAAATGCCATTTTCCACGACCGTCGTCCGGCGCGTCGGCAGGCCCTCCCCGTCAAACGGCTTGGATCCCAACACCGTAGGCAATGTGCCGTCGTCATACACTGTGACATGGTCCGGGGCAATACGTTTACCAAGGTGATCGAGCAAAAATGAGGCGCCGCGGTAGAGTGTTGAGCCTGAGACGGCAGAGCACAAATGCCCCAGCAAACTCGCGGCTACGGTGGGGGCAAAGATGACCAGAACCTTTTGCGTGGCGAC
Source organism: uncultured bacterium (assembly GCA_965178525.1). Classification (GTDB taxonomy): domain Bacteria; phylum Tectomicrobia; class Entotheonellia; order Entotheonellales; family Entotheonellaceae; genus CBCXVS01. The sequence continues at coordinate 39,211 of CBCXVS010000014.1, forward strand.
CTTTTGTGCGCCTAAACGCCGTAGCGCGCGCCGCGCCGCTTCCTGACCGATAGCGGTTGGCGTATCCAAACGCGCCAGTTGGCGTGCGGCAGAATACCAGTAGTCCCGTTGCATACCGCTGTCATCGGAGGCAATGGGTACAACGGCGAGCTGTACCGATCCGGCACGGTATTGACCGAGAAAACCATGGCTGTTGGCGTAGAGAAGAGACGCCTCAGAACTACTATACTCGCCCCCCTCGGAGTTGGTGATACGACTGTCATACGCCAGCGCTGCCTGCTCTGCGGTGCGGGCCATATCGGTACGGTCTTCAAGTGGCACACGGCTTAAGGCGTCATCCCAGAGCTGAAGATCCGGGATGCTGCTGATCGTCTCCTCGGGCTCTGGCAGGCCGGCATAGTCATCGGCAGCCATGGCCTGGGCCAAGGCGCACGTGTCATCAAGGAGCTGTTTGAGCGAGGCCGCAGAAAAATCCGAAGTTGAAGTGGTCGCGGAACGCTGCCCAAAAAACAGCCTGAGTCCTAGGCGCTTGCGGTGGGCATGCTGGACTTTGTCTACTTCGCCCAAGCGTACTTCAACTTCGAATGACGTATTGTCCACGAGCAGAACATCACCGGCTGTAGCGCCTCGCTGGCGGGCTTGGGATAGCAGATCATGAACCAGGTTGGGATCAATGGCCATTACGGGTCTCCAGAAAAGAGCTATTAGCTATTAGCTGTCAGCTGTTAGCTTGGGAAAAAACTTATAGCTTATAACTTATCGCTTACTGGGTTCCTCCAACGGTCAGGTCGTTGATCCGGATCGTCGGAAGCCCCACGCCAACGGGCACGGATTGGCCGTGCTTGCCGCAGGTGCCCACGCCGGTATCCAAGGCGAGATCGTTCCCCACCATCGTGATGCGGGTCAACACATCCGGTCCATTGCCAATGAGGCTGGCGCCTTTGACTGGCCGGGTGACTTTGCCTTTTTCGATCAGATACGCCTCATTGGCCGAAAAGACAAACTTGCCGTTGGTAATATCGACCTGGCCGCCCCCGAACGAGACCGCGTGCAGGCCCGAGTCGACTGAGGCAAGAATCTCGTTGGGATCCGAATCGCCGCCGAGCATGAAGGTGTTGGTCATACGCGGCATGGGCATGTGCGCATAACTTTGGCGGCGGCCGTTACCCGTGGGGGGCACGCCCATCAGCCGGGCATTGAGCGTATCCTGCATATAACCACGCAAAATACCATCTTCCACCAAGACAGTACACGAGGTCGGCGTCCCCTCGTCATCCACATTGAGCGAGCCGCGCCGATGGGCGATGGCGCCGTCGTCAATCACGGTGCAGTGTTCAGACGCCACACGTTCGCCAATTCTGCCGCTGAAGGCCGAGAGCCCCTTGCGGTTAAAATCGCCTTCGAGGCCGTGCCCAATGGCTTCATGCAGCAAGATGCCGGGCCAGCCGGGACCCAGGACGACGTCCATGGCGCCAGCCGGAGCGTCGATGGCATCGAGATTCAAAATGGCACGCCGCGCCGCTTCCCGCGCGAAATCCAGGTAGTGATCATCCTCCAAAAGAAAGTCGTATTCGACTCGCCCCCCCCCGCCGGCACTGCCGCTTTGGCGATTGCCATTTTCCTCGGCGATACACATGACATTGAGGCGCAAGAGCGGACGCACGTCACCGACGACCAGCCCCTCGGCCGTCGCGATCAGGACCAGTTGATGGGAGCTGCTGAAGGAGGTTTGGACTTTGATGATCCGTGCGTCATAGCCACGGCAGAACGTGTCGATCTGTTGCAGCAGCTCGAGCTTTCGCGCCATGGGCACTTCCAGACCCGGCGTTTGCACGGGGTAGAGATCGTGCGCCGGCCCCCGAGCGCCCCGGATGGCGGCACGGCCTGTTTCCGTGCCGCTACTGGCAATCTGACGCGCGCTACCGGCGGCCAGCTCCAACGTCGGCACCGTAATCTCATCGGAGAAGGCATAGCCGGTTTTGTCCCCGGCAATGGCGCGTACCCCGACACCCTGATTGACGTGTTTCGAGGCCTGCTTGACTTCGCCCTCTTCCAGTGAGACCGCATCGCTGACGTCGTATTGAAAGTAGAGATCGGCATGGTCAATATGTGGACTCAGCGTTTGAGCGAGAATACGTTGCAGATGAGTCGCGTCCATGCCGTATTTTTGGTCAAAAAAATCTGCCGGCCTGGTAAGGGCGTGCGTCATGACCACTCCTTCTTGACGGAAGGCACCGCAGAAACGGACGTCCGCTTGGCTTATGCCTGGATGGCGTGTTGGCAGTATACTCTGCATTTATGATAAGCGCAGTTCGTGGGGACTGCAATATGTCGTATGCAGTTCGTGCGAGTTGCCTGGCGAGGCGCGGCGAGTGGGAAGGGGGGAGGCGGCGAGGCGGCGGGGAATATGCCTTACCATTCGGTAAGCCTATCGTCATCTGGCGGGACATCTTCGATGGTAAATTTGATGTGCGTGCCTTGACTGACTTGAGATTCCACCCAGATATGGCCGCCATGGCGTTCGACGGCCTTGCGACAGATGGACAGACCGATACCGGCTCCCTCATAGTCATCTTGACGATGGAGACGCTTGAACGGTGCAAAGATTTGCGTGTGGTATTCCGGTTTGATGCCAATGCCGTTATCGATCACACTCAGCGTCCACCGCCCATCCTGCTGAGCCGCGCTGAGATAAATTTCGCGCTGGGCGCTCTCGTTGAATGTGACGGCGTTTTCGAGCAGGTGCCGATAGAGCTGCGTGAGCATCATCCGGTCGCCACAGACGATGGGTAAGGGATCGCGACGGATGATCGCATCCGCAATGGGCCTGCTCTCCGTGAGCATGGCGACGGCCTGGTCGGCGCAGGTATCGAGCGCCACGCGTTCCCAATGCATGACTGCATTTCCGGCGCGTGAAAGCAATAAGAGATTGTGCACCAACGTGTGCATGTGCTCAGCGGCTTTGGTGAGGAAGGTGAGCGCTTTGTCGGCTTTCCCGGGCAGGGCGTCGCCTAAGTCTTGACGCAGCATACGGCTGAAGGTCGTCAAATGGCGCAGGGGTTTTTGCAGGTCATGACTGGCGATATGGGTGAACTCGTCGAGTTCTGCATTTTTCTGGCGCAGGCTTTTGTTCATGCGGACAATTTTGGCGAGGGAACGGGCCAGCGCATCGGAGATACACACCCGATCGATGCCCAGCGCAATACTGCCGGCAATCCAAGATAGGGCCTCTTGGGTGTTGTCGGTAAACGCCTCGCGCATAAAGAGAGCGAGCACGCCCACCAGTTCATCTTCGACCGTCAGCGGATAGCCCGCAAACGCGCTGATCCCGGTGCGTGCTGCCCATGCCTGATCGCTGATCCGTGTGTCGCCCAGCACGTTGTTGGTAATATACGGTTGGCGCTCCTGAGCAATGAGGCCGATTTCCGACGTCCCAATCGGGACATGGCCTTGGGGACCATCCAGGTGGATATAGGTGCCGGCGCTTGCCTGCATCTCGAGCATATGGTTGTTGCTCTCGACGGTCCAGATGCAGGCGAGGACCGCGTTGAGATGGTCGACGATGGCTTCGACACAGCGTTGCAGGACGGTCCGCAAGGAATCGCTGCCGGCAAGAGCCGTGCCGACATCAGCGCTAAGGGCCAGCAAGCGGGTTTGTTCTCGCAGGGTGGTTTGGACCTGCTGGTGTTCCTCCGCAAGCGCTTGGAGGGCTGTAATCTGTCGCCGCATGTCTTCGAGTTCACTGATGAGGCCCTCGTTGGGGTAGGATTCGGCGTGCATGGATTCCCTTCGGCATTATTGCCTCATGTAAAGAAAAATATGATATGTGTTTGATGGCTTGTATCAGAAAATGACGGTGTCTTCTGCTCAACGAAGAGAGAGATTGTCAGGAATGACATGGCAAAATAGATAGGCAAATTAAGTATAATTCATTGTTTTTAAACACATTTTTGTGATGTGTTTCGGAGCCTACCATCTATCGGCATGCCTTCTGTAAAACTTGAGATCGCTTCATGAGGGGAGATAATCGTGTAGTTTCCGATATTTCGAGGACTTGGTGCGATAGAGTTGATGACGTGTGAGCACGCGTTCCACGCTGGAGGATTGGATAGGAGGTATCTCGTATGCGCGACGATGTTCAAGAGCGTTATCGAGCGATGATCAAGGTCGTTTCGAGTCTGTTTTTCCTTAAAACGATCCTTGGAGCGGTGTTGCTGATCATTGGATGTTTCACGGCTTTCCGGATCTTGGCCATGATTTTCCGTATGATCTATTCCCCACGCGACATGCCCCTGGTACACTGGCTCGCGCAGATTGGCAAAGACGGGGCTGCCCTTGACGTATTGGGCGAGACCCTGACGTTCTCCCCGGTCACCATGGCCTATGGCAATATTGTGCTGAGCTATGGGCTCGTGCTCATTCTCTTGGGTATTGGCGCGGGGCTGGCGAAAGCGTTTTTGTCTGCCGGTAGCCGTTTAATCCAATCCGGTCTCGAATCTTTGGTCGACACACTCGGGGAAGACCTGTCGCGGTGGTGGCAGGCAAGAGGCAATACGGACCAGAAGGTGGAGAAGACGTACACAGAGCCACGATAGGGATCATCTCTGAACCTTTGCGTCTGGCAAGCGGGGTCTTTGACATATACAAATACAAAATTGGATGTTAGGGGTTTGACAGAGGCATGCCCCTGTGATAGATTTGCCACCCGGTGCCAGGCGACATGAGTCTGGATGAGATGCACCTTTGTTATATGTTTACACGCGTTGGCACGCCCTGTCAGCCTATTACCATCATATGCCCTCTTGAGGGCGCCTCACTGCCAGCCGCTGACGCTTCCAAGCTGTGCAGCCATGAGCTAGGGATGAAAGATTACCTCATCAAGCGTCTTCTCGCGATCATTCCGACCGTGCTCGGTATTACCATTGTGGTTTTCCTCGTCATGCACCTGATTCCCGGTGATCCCATCGACTTGCTTCTCGCCGACGATTACAGCGAGGAAGCGCGGCAGGCCCTGGAGCGGGAATACGGCCTCGATCAACCCCTCCACGTTCAATACGTCAAATGGTTGTGGCAGATGCTGCAAGGTAACTGGGGCTCGTCCGTGCTGACGGATCGGCCGGTCCTACCGGACGTCCTGATGAAGCTTCCCGTCAGTTTGGAACTCTTGGTTGTGTCCATGGTGATTGCCATTCTGATCGCCGTTCCCGCCGGCATTATTTCGGCCACCAAACCGTATTCGGCGCGGGACTACACGGCCATGACGACGGCGCTTATCGGCAATTCGGTGCCTGACTTTTACGTGGGTATCCTACTGGTCCTGTTGTTTTCGCACGTGCTCGGTCTGTTGCCGGTGAATGGATTTGTCAATGTTAGTGACAGCCCGTGGCAGAATCTGCGGCATATTATCTTGCCTGCGGCAGCGCTGGGATTTGCCCGAGCTGCCATCTTGACGCGTCTGGTACGGGCGAGTTTATTGGAAGTTCTGAAGCTGGACTATGTGACCACGGCGCGCGCTAAAGGCGTGCGAGAGCGCTGGGTGATCCTCAAGCACGCCCTGCAGAACGCCTTGATTCCCACCGTCACCGTGGTTGGGTTACAAGTGAGCTTCCTCATCGGCGGTGCGATTGTGGTAGAAACGCTCTTTACGATCCCGGGTCTGGGGCAGTTCGGGATTGACGCCATCAGTGGCAGAGACTATCCGCAGGTGCAGGCGTTTATTCTGGTCACGGCGCTCGTCTTTGTCCTGTCGAATCTTGCCGTGGATATCCTTTATACCGTGTTGGATCCACGCATCACGTATGAGAAGAAAGCCGCACAATAGGAGGCGAGGTCTGGAGTCATGACCGCAAGCAAAGCCGCGACGGTTGACACGTATATCGGTGATCCTGCTGAGGTGGAATTTAGTACTCGTTCGATGCTGGTGATTACGTTTCAGCGTTTGAAGCGAAGCAAAAGCGCGCTGGTGGGTTTTGTGCTGGTACTCGGGCTGGTCCTCGTGGCGGCGCTGGCCGATGTCATTGCGCCAGCCGACCCGGCGCAGATCTTTCCCGGCCAAGCCATGGCGTTCCCCAGTGCCCAACACCTCATGGGGACGGACCAGATCGGACGCGATGTCTTCAGCCGGGTTGTCTACGGCGCGCGGATTTCGATTATGATCGGCTTTTGTTCCATCATCCTCGCCATGCTCGTCGGCGTGCCGTTGGGCATTGTGTCCGGTTACTATGGTGGCGCGGTTGACTTTATCGTCATGCGGGTGATGGATCTGATCATGGCCATTCCCATCTTTTTGATGGCGATCATTGCCGTGGTGGTCCTCCGCGATGTCATCCAGCCCACGCTCAACGTGGTGATTGCCCTCGGTATTGTACGTGTTCCCATCTATGCGCGTATTGTGCGCGGCAGCGTTCTATCGGTGAAAGAAAACGAGTATGTCGAAGCGGTGCGGGCCTTGGCCCTGAAAGACCGGCGCATCTTTTTTCGCCACCTCCTGCCCAATTGTATGGCGCCGCTCATCGTGACCGGGACGCTGTCTATTGGTACGGCTATCCTGGTGGAGGCCTCCCTGAGCTTTCTGGGATTGGGCACCCAACCGCCGACGTCAAGCTGGGGTTACGATCTCAAATCCAGTGTGCCCTTGATCCAGATTAACCCCTGGCTCTCGATTTTTCCCGGCGTGGCGATTCTCCTCACCGTTTTGGGGTTTAATCTCTTTGGTGACGGGTTGCGCGACGCCCTGGATCCGCGTCTGAAGCAGTAGCCACTTTGGTGGTTGTGCAACACCATCAGTCAGTCAGAAGGAGAGGGTATGAGATTCCGATCGCGTATAGTATGGATGCTCATCGTGCTTGTCAGTGTAGCCTTATTGAGTGTGAGCAGCACGATGGGAGCAGATACGCCGAAGCGTGGCGGCAAGCTGGTGGTCGCCCATGGCGCCGATCACCGGGGCTTGGAACCGCACTACGTCATTGGCTGGGAGAGTATCTGGATTGAGGAGAACCTCTATAACGGACTTCTTGGCCTCAACGCCAAATACGAGGTCGTCCCGGAGATAGCCGAAGTCCTGGGAGGTGAGGGTGCGACCTGAAGACGCCTAACTTAAGTGGTTTGAACCAGTTGAAGGAAATGCAGGTCCGTGTGCGGACCTATCGCC
>CBCXVS010000015.1:0-44257 GCA_965178525.1 uncultured bacterium
GATCACTTTGAGGATGATTCGGTGGGCATCTGGGCTGGGCTAGGGAACCTGATCTTATGCTATTGAGGAACAACTCTTTTGACTAATTCTTGACTAAATTGCTTGCCAGCCTCCAGCTTTATAAGCAATTCCGGACTATAACGAACCGTTAAAACGATCGCGCTATTTTCCACGTCTCCATCAATCGTGAGTTCTTCTTCCATCCTCTAACCATCCTTTCGTCATAGCCAGCCGTCCATCGTTTGTATAACGTTGAACTGAAGCTGAGGTGTGTTGGGCAGACAACGATGGATAACATTCCTCAGTTAGCTGTCGTATCGAATGGTGTCCTAACGAGACTCCCAAACCGCTGACCAGATTTGGAGCGTTCTCTTGTCGGATCTTCTACCCAATCACCGATGAGAACCACGGCCAGTGTTTGGTCGTCCTCGGGTCGTTTCGGGGGTTGGTCCCTTCCTGCATGCTGTGCAACCGCTCGCAGGATTTCATTGGCGATAACTTCCGGCGATTCGTCACGCATTCTGGAGACCGCCGCAATAATACCTTGCTGGTCAAAAATACGCCCACGGTCATTTCGAGCCTCAAGAATACCATCGCTGAAAATCACCAACAAGTCACCGTCCCCAACGGAGACCTGCGCCCTGGCCGGTTGCACAGGATACCGGCTATACCCCGCCCCGACATAGATGCCTGCGGCCTGGAGGGGTTGGGGAAGCGCCTCGCCCGAACGGAACAGGAGTGGAAAGGGCATGCCAGCATTGGCGTGCCGCACTTCCATCTGCTTCAGATCGATTTCAGTGAAATTCATACAGAACACGGCGTTTTCCTGCTTGAAGATGGCCCCTTGACGCACCAATTGATCTGCGTACTCCAGCTCTGTCCGGGCATCTCCATATCCCCACACGCCATTGGAAAGAGCTTGGTAAAGAGACCGAGCCTGAATAGCTGCAGAGAGACCATGTCCTTCAACGTCAACGAGATAGATACCAAAACTCCCATCCGTTCTAGGGACGAAATTGTAAAAATCTGCGCCGAAGACGACGGATTCTCTACGCCGATGCTCTATATAGAGACCCTGTTGCGTATAGGGCTCAGGTGAAGGAAGCACTATTTCCAGCCGTTTCTGCGCCTCTGTAAACTCAAAAGAGTTACGTCTCTCCTGGTCTGCTATTTCTCTGATACGGCGTTTTTGATCACGTAGTTGATGTACCAACCCGGAACCTAAGCGGAAGACTCCAAGCGGGATAAGCAAACCAAGTAAAACATAACGCCCCCATATCGAGAGATCTCTGATCCTGGGTTTGTCCAAGACATGCGTGACCTCATACGTGACCTCATTTTTCTTTTCGACCACGCGATAGGCACCCGTATTGGCGCCGAGCCGGACGCTATCTTGCGCCTTCATTATCGCGTAGACAGCAGATTCTTCGAACACGGGACGGGACTTGTTCTGCCTGACCCGATAGACGCCCGTATCAGTGGCAAGCCAGACGTCATCTTGCACCCCTACAATCGCATATACTTTACGTCTTTTTTTAAACCTCACTAAACGCTTGTCACCAACCCGAATGGCGCCGATGTCAGAGGCAAGCCACACACGGCCTTGCACTTTTGTTATGGCATGGATAGGAGGTCCTTCAAACACTGGTAAGAGCTTGGACCCGTCAACCCGAAAGGCGCCCATATAAGTGGCGAGCCAGACGCTACCTTGCGCTTCCGTTATCTCATAAACAGAATGACCTTCGAACACAGAATTGCATGAATCGAAACTCGCAACAGCAGGACGCCCTTCGACAGGCTCGCCCCAAACGACGCAATAAGCGCCGATGTCGGTGGCGAGCCAGATGCGACCTTGCGCTTCCGTTATGCCGTGGACAGCAGATTTGTCGAAGACTACAGGGAGGAGCTTGCCCTGATCGACCCGATAAGCACCGATGTCGGTGGCGAGCCAGACGCTACCTTGCGCTTCCGTTATGCCGTGGACGGCTGACCCTGTAAACACCGGGTCTGGGTCTGGCTTGTCTTGGCCTACGCGAAAGGCACCCGTGTCGGTGGCGAGCCAGACGCTACCTTGCGCCGCCGTAATAGCGCGGACAGGTGACGCTTCGAACACGGGGAGAAGCTCGTCCTGGACGATGCGAAAGGCGCCTTTGTTGGTCCCAAGCCACATCGTGCCCTGTACCTCGACGATGGTATAAATCGCGTGTCCTTCCAGGGGCGCTTTCCAGCGAGGGAGAAAAAAAGCCGCGAGGGTTAAGAGAAGTAGGATAAGCCCAATCAAATCCCAAACCTTGAGACGCCATCCCTCTTCGATAGTTGATGCCACAGGCAATTCCCTCAAACCTAACAAAACTTGGATATCCCTTGAGTGACTCGACATGGATTTGAGTTCCCATAATGAGCCGGGACGCCTCTGATCAATATGGATAAGATAAAAAATATCAACAGCCTATTCCATCTCGAAGTTTCGAGGTTCTGCTTTCGCAGGCTCTCAGATGGATGTAAGAGAAACTATGCTAAGCGTAGCAAGGAGCGCCATAGGAATCAATGCACAAGAAACGAATGACGACTTACATTTCGCCCATATTTTCAGGCCGTTCAGCAGTATCTTGCAGCCATCAAGGCAACAATTCGGACACCGCGAAGACGGCCTCAGGCGCGCCCAGCGGCGAGACGGTCTCCTCTTGGGAGGCAACGCGAATGTGCTGATAGTGCGGCTCCTCAGCACCAGGCGTCGTCGGCATCCGATAGATTTCGAGACACTGCTCGATCAGATTCAAGATCCAGTATTCCGGCATACCCGCCTGGGCATAGCGCCGAGCTTTGCGTTCGCGATCGTAGCTAAGACTGCTATCCGACACCTCCACAATCAGCACCGCTTGGTCAGGATGCGTCTGGCGATAATCCCGTGGGGTTCCGGGGACGACAGCCACATCGGGCTCCGGCTCCGAAGCCGCGTCGACGGCCAGGGGTAACTGCACACGCACACAATAGTTAGCCCCAAACGCTTGCCGGAGCGCATTCTCGATCAACTGCACGGCTGTGGCATGAGCACTACCTTGAGGGGGCATGCAGATCATGTCTCCACCCAGCAACTCAAGGCGTTCCTCAGGATGGAAGATCCCGGCGGCCACCAGGGCCTCGTATTCTTGCCGCGTCCAGTGACGCGTTCGGACCATCTGTGACGACATAGCCCGGCTCCTCGTGCAGCGTGCCTTGTGCACCATCGTCCTCTTAACGTGTAGAAGACGCTGGCCTACAAGCGACACGCAGCATCCAGACATCATGTTTTGTACCGTAACCCTCAGTCCTCAGCCCGCCGGCCGCACATGGGGCATGTTGTTATGATCCAGGTTCAGGGTCCGTCTGAGCCGGTCCCAGCGCACCCGCAACCAATGGGTATTCCCGACCACCTGCTTTTGCACGACCCTACCCGTGTCACCGGCTTTGATCTCGAACGTGCCATCATATCCAGGCGACGGGAGCGTCTCTTCAACCTTAAAATCGCTGACCGCTTCAACGCGCATATCCACTTCAAACGGTTCGCAGCTCATGTCGATCCTCCGATCATTGTTGCTCGCCTCGATTCTGACGCCGCTGGCCGAGGCGAATCGGGGCCACACGCATGACATGACGCCTATCATATCACAGTGCCCATCCCCGCGTGAAAATGATGAAAAAGGGAGCCGCTAAGGACGCCAAGGGACGCCAAGGGGGCGAAGGCGTCTTGATTCTTCGTATCCTTCGCGTCCTTCGTAGATTTTTCGTAGGAGGGTTGTATGCGGCTCACATCATGCCGAGTGTCTCATCAGCTTCGGCAATTAAACGCTCCCACGCCGCCGGCAAGGCAATTTCCCGGCCCGCGATCTGCGGCGCATACGCCTGCATCCAGAAATTGTGCGTCGGGTGATAACCACCCGCAACGCATAGAATAATCTGCTCCGGGGTGCGGACGACCGGCCACGGATCCATCTGCGCCGACGCGGCCGTGTCCGCCTCCGCCGCTTGCTGAATCCACTGCAACATGCCGGTCTCGCAGACCTCGTCGTGCGAAAAGCGCGAGCGCTCCCACAGGAACCGCTTGATCGTGTCCTTCGTCCATCCCAGGCCGGCCAACTGCCGGGCCACGACACGGGACATGAGCAAAGCGCTTGGCGTCCCGTGGGCCCAGCCATGGACGTAGTGCGGACTCGGGCTGCCAATGTAGCCCGCGACTCGCAGCAGGCTTTGCTCGCCTTCGTCCTCCGGGGTTTCCTTGCCGACGCCGCGGTGCAGGATGTTGGCGGCGCCAGTGGCCACATAGACGGTCACGGCATTCGTTCCACGCGGCAGGCCGAAATGGTCCGTACAGACGGGGTCCCAACCGGCCGGCAGGCCGTCTTCATCTTCCGCGAAGACGGCATTGGTATAGCGTATGCCGCCGAACATGGCCATCGTCTCCACACCGGGGAGCGCCCCGCCGACGTTCTGCAGGAGCAAACGCAAGGCCCGGCCGATGCTAGCGCCGGCGGGATGCTGCGGATCCGGGCCGACCAGGCCGAAGCCGGAATTGAGGCGGATCTGCGCCGCGATCGGACCATTGACCAGCACCACGGGAAAGGTGCTTCCGGATGTCGCCTGGAACTTGTCGTGCTCCAGGCCGGGATCGAGAATTGCCTCGACCGCCGCGATCAACACGGGGAGATATTCCGGCCGGCCGCCCGCCATGGCCAGGGAGATCGCGAGCGTCTCCACCGTGGCAATACCGCCCTGCGGCAAGATTTTGCCAATGACCTCGTCCCGTGGCCGGTCGGCGCCTTTGAGTATCCAGGCGACGCGCGCCTCGGTCGGCGCGTTCAGGGGCAGCCCGTCACCCCAGGTGTTGGCGAGAAATTGCCGGTTCATCCGGTCGAGCGCGGCTTCGTAGTCGTCGGCTTCAACGCGCAACATCGGGGGTTGCTGAATACCCGTCTGTTTGGCTTTGGCCTCCCAGGACATCAGGCTCTCGACAAAATCATGGACTTTCTGATAGATCGGCGTGAGATCGCTGCCCACCAAAAAGGGGTCGATGGGGAACGTCACCATCGAGGCGTCCTGGTCGAATCCCAGACCGGCGAAGGCATTGCGCACGACGCCGACAAAATCCTCGCGGGTCACGAGGACGGTGGGAATGCCCCGGCTTTCAATTCTTGCGGCAGCACGGCCGCAGGCAGTGGCGCACGCGCCTCAAGCCGCATTGCCGCCGCCGCCGGCGTCGACGCCGCGCTGTACGAACATGTCAGCGGTTTCGTCCCGGTCCATGGCGGTCGAGCCCATGGGAAATTCGGTTTCCGGGATGACCTCGATATCGGGAAAATGGGCTTACAGATAATCTCGGTGGCGCCGGAGGGATCGAACACGTTGAGGGTGTGCATGATGCGTACCTGTTGTAAGAGTTGACCCAGCCAAAAGCCGCTTTGCCGTGCCAAGCAGGATATCATCGTCAGCAAGCGGCCTCAAGGCGTGGGGTAAAGCGGAAGCGCATTCTAAACGCTGGACGCCGGGGCGTGCTCGCCGACCTGATAGCGCTGTTCCAATTCGTACACCTCTGGCAATCCCAGCAGCGTCGTCACCTCATCAAAAAAGTCGCCGCGAGCCCGATTGCCCGCGGTCGTGCCCTGCTCTTTGAGTTCGGTCATGAGGGTGTGCACGGCATCGTAGACGGCCCAGAGCGTGCCGCCGGTAATCATGATCCCAAACCCCATGGCCGCCACGTCGCGGACCGGGCGCAAGCCGCCGTTGTAGAGCCGCGGCACATCGTGCAGCCGTTTGGCGTAGGTGTCCAACTCCTCTTCCGTACGAATGCCATCGACGAAGACTAGGTCGGCGCCAGCCTCGATATAGGCGCGAGCCCGCGCTTCGGTGTCATGCCAACCGTTGACCGCGAGGGCATCGGTGCGCGCGATGACGACCAGATTCGGATCTTGCCGGGCATCCAGAGCGGCGCGGACTTTTTGCACCATCTCCTGGCACGGGATGACCAGTTTGCCTTGCATAAACCCGCATTTTTTGGGAAACACTTGATCCTCAATGTGGAGGGCCGCAACGCCAGCCCGCTCGTAGGCGCGCACCGTGCGTTGCACGTTCAACGGGTTGCCATACCCGGTATCGGCATCGGAGATCAGCGGCAGGTCGACGGCCTGGCTGAGGTAGCCGACATTTTGCACCATTTCCGACATGGTCAACAGGCCGACATCGGGATAGCCGCGGGCGGCAGCGGTACCGAAGCCAGTCATGTAGATGGCGTGTAGCCCGGCTTTTTGCGCAATTTTCGCTTGCAGACCATCGTAGACAAAAGGGGCCACGACCATCCCCTGCTGCAGCAGGCGCCGTAAGCGGCCACCAGGGCTTGTAACCTCTTGTGCCATGAGTCATTTCCTTTCTTTGCATACGTTTGATCGCAGACGTGATACAATGCCTGCTTCATGACGCGAGGCGGGACCCGCATCCTGCAGATGTACGACGGTATCCGATGGATGCCGTGTTTGTATCATGGCAGCCGTCTAAGGGCAATGCGGCCCTCTGAGGGCGGCAGACGGAGAGTAGTATGGGGAACACAACACGACGCCGGCTTTATTGTCTCAAGTATGATCATCGGCCTGCCTGCCACGGCCCTCAGCCCTTCGTCATCGGACTCATGCTTCTGTTGTTTATAGGCTGGCACGCCAACGTGCCGGCGCAGTCACTTTGGACCGAAAAATCCACTGCCACCCCAGCCCCTATCGCCTTGCAGCAGTTGAATGCGTCATTGCAACAACTGGCGGCGAGCCTCCTTCCAGCCGTCGTCAGTTTAAAAGTCCACACCAAAAAAGACGACACGGAAGTGTCCCAAAACCCGCCTCAACTCCCGAATCATCCCAACCAAGTGGCGACAGGGAGCGGGTTCATCATCCGCGCTGACGGCCTCATTCTCACCAATGACCATGTCGTCGAGGATGAAGTGCGGATCGAGGTCTACTTCTACAGCGGCGAAGTCACCACCGCCAAGGTGGTGGGCCGCGACCCGCTGGGCGACCTGGCCCTGTTACGCGTGCAGGCGGATCGTCCCCTGCCCGTTGCGCCGCTGGGCCGTTCCGCCAGGATTGAGGTGGGGGAATTTGTCATGGCGATTGGCAGCCCCTTCGGTTTTGAACATACCATGACCTTTGGCGTGGTCAGTGGCATGAAACGCCAGTTTATGCGCTCGGGCATTGTGGGGGGCTATATTCAAACGGACGCCTCGATCAATACCGGCAATAGTGGCGGTCCCCTGGTCAATATGCGCGGCGAAGTCGTGGGCATGAATACGGCCACGGTCGGGCGCGGGGAATTGGGTTTCGCGATTCCCATTGATGCGATCAAAGCGATCCTGCCGCAGCTCCATGGCTCTGGCGAGGTGCGCCGTGGCTGGCTCGGCGTGCAGATCCGGCCGCTCAATGGTCCGCAAGCGCGCGAACGGGGTATCACGGCGTCGCATGGCGTTTACGTCCACGACGTGTTGAACGACCACCCGGCGCACCGGGCCGGTATTATCGCGGGCGATGTCATTGTGAGATTTGATGGCCTGCGAATCGTCACGCCCCTCGATCTGCAAAGCGCCGTGGCAGGCACCCCTGTCGGCAAGACCGTGCGCGTCCAGCTTCTGCGCAAACAAGCGGTGCGTAGCTTGCAGCTCACGGTGGGCGAGATGCCGGCGAGACAATAGGAGCGATTAGCTGTCAGCTATCAGCTATCAGGTATCAGCTAAGATGGGGGCTGACTTGTTCTGCTTGAAGCGGAGTTGGAACGACTTTGTACGGTCTCAGGAAGCAGGATTGATTTCTATCGCTTAAGTAATATCAATTCTTCCTGGCTGACAGCTGAGAGCTGACAGCTGAGAGCTTTTTTCATGCCCCACGACCCGTTGCGTGCGACACCGACAGCGCTGCCTTATGACCAACTGCCGCCGGCGTACCATCAATGGAAATGGCGGATTGTATGTGCCTACGCCGGCTTTTACCTTTTCATTTATATAGGCCGCTTCAATCTCTGGCCTGTCGCGCCCCTGGTGAAGCAGGATCTGGGCATTGATCATCAGACCATCGGCTGGATCAATGCTCTACTCCTATGGGGCTTTATGGCTGGCGACTTGGTCCATGGCCGGCTGGGCGAGATGTATAGCCTACGCCTATGGGTCATGCTGGGAGCGCTCTGTACGACCGCCTGTAATTGGATGGCGAGTTTCAGCGTTTCGGTGGTGACGCTTGCCGTGCCCTGGTTTTTCAACGGTTTCGTTAACGCCGCCTGTTGGAGCCCGGGCATCAGCCTCCTGTCGCAATGGTGGCCGCGGCGCGAACGCGGCCAGGCGCTCGGTATCGTCGGCATGGCCGCGGGGGGCGCGATGTTCACCATGTGGCTGGTCAGCGGCTGGGTGGGGCAGGAATTCGGCTGGCGTGCGGCCTTCCGTTATCCGCCGTTGGTGATCGGCGTGCTCGGCGTGGTCTACTTCTGCCTCGTCCGGGACCGCCCAAGCGATGCGGGACTGCCGGAGTACATTGAGGAGGATCACCTCTCGGCCCGTGCGGAAGCTGGGAGCACGCAGCACCTACATGGCTTCGGTCCGTACAAACGGTTGCTGTCCAACCCGCAGTTTCTGCTCGCGTCACAGGTCAAGGGCCTGGAAAATGTCGTGCGCTATGGCTTGACGACCTGGACCCCGCTGTATTATTTCGAAGCAGCAGGCCTGGAAATTCGCGCTACGATTCTTTATACCCTCGCCTTGCCGCTCGGCTACTTGCTCGCGCCGCTTTGCTCTGGGCTCATTTCCGACCGGCTCTTGCACAGTGCCCGGCGGCCCATGGTGATGCTCTCCGCTGGCGTCAGCGCCCTGGCGCTGCTGGGCATTGCCTTGCTGCCGGCGAGTAGCGTGCAGTTGGGCGCGGTCCTGCTCCTCATCGGCGGCTTTGCCATGAGCCTGTCGCCCCTGGCCGCCATGGCCGTCGACATTGCGGGCCGGCATATGTCCGGCACGGCCTCGGGCGTCCTGGATGCCCATGGCTATTTCTACGCCGGTCTGCAGGCCGTGGTCTTCGGGCTCCTACTCAATATGAGCGGCAGCAACTGGCCCTTAATCTTTCTGTTGATGGCCAGCACCCGTGTGCTGTGTGGTATTTTGATTTTCTTTGTTAAAGCTTAGTGGAGAGTGGATGGCCCGTAACGCCCAACGAACCACGAACCACGAACCACGAACCACGAAGGGAGGCGTATGCATGCGGACCATCGACATTCATGCCCATCTGATACCGCAGTGTCTCTGGCGGGCACTCGAGGCCGGCCAGAAATGGTACGGCATACAGTACGAACCGGGCGGCAACCCAGGCATGGTCGTGAACCATGGGCGGCGCATTCCCGTCTCCCTACCCCAATTGCGATTCACGCCGGAAGAACGTCTCCAAGACATGGACGCGCAGGGCGTCGACGTGCAAGTGATCTCCATTCATACCCTGTTCTTTAGCTACCATCTGGACCCGGCCCAGGGGCGGCAGCTGGCCCGCGACGTTAACGACGAGATTGCCGGCATGACGCGCCAATGGCCGCAGCGGTTTGCCGGCATGGCCACCCTGCCCGTGCAAGATGTCGGTGTGGCCGTGGCGGAATTGGACCGCGCCGTCAACGTCCTCGGCCTCAAGGGCGCAGAACTCGATGCCATGGTCAACGGCTGCAACTGGGACGAACCGGAATTCTTACCGCTGTTCCAGGCCGCCGAAGCCATGGGCGCGGTGCTGTTCTTTCACCCCCAGCCACAGGACAATCTGGTCTTATCTCGCATCGACCGCTTCGCCCTGGCCAATAGCATCGGCGTTCCAGTGGAAGATGCCCTGGTCGTGGCCACCCTCATTTTCGGGGGCATTCTCGATGCCTGTCCCGATCTCAAGGTATGCATCGCCCACGGCGGCGGCCCAGCCTGTTTTGGCATGGGACGCCTAGACCGCGGCTGGCAGGTCCGTCCCGAAGCCCGCACCCACATTCACAAGCCCCCCAGCACCTATCAGCGCCGCCTGTACTACGACTGCGTGACCAACAGCGAGGCGGTCCTGCGCTTCCTGCTGGACCACGTGGGCGCTGACCGTGTCGTCTTGGGAAGCGATTGGCCCTTCGTGCGGTGGGACCCCTCGCCTGTGGCCTGGGTGCAGGGACTTGCGAGCTTGAGCCAGGCGGAGAAAGACAAGATTCTCTGGCAGAATTTGGAAACGCTGTTGGGTTTGTAGGCGTATCGGCGTATACTACCCCGTTGGAAATCCATATCGACGTACATCAGCCCAACGGCTTAGCGATGTAGGAGGCTAAAATGGCGTGGGAATTTGAGATGGTTGCAGGCCCTTTCAATCCGCGGTTAACCGAGGGACCGGCCTGGGATGGTCAGGCGTTGCTGTTCACCCACATCCCGGCCAGCCGCATTATGCGCTATGACCCGGAAACCGGCGCCTGCACCGTGTTTCGTGAAAACACCAATCACACCAATGGCCTGGCCTTTGACTCCGAAGGCCGTTTGTACGGCTGCTGCTCTGGGGGGCGCTCCATTGTGCGCTTCGAGACGGATGGCACGACGACCACCATCGTGGACGCCCTGGCCGGCGTGCCCCTGAACACCCCCAACGACCTGGCCATCGACCGCCAGGGCCGGGTATGGTTCAGCAACCCTTGGAACGCGGGCAACATCGACCCCAGCGCGACGCAAATATTAGACCATAATTCCATCCTGCGGGCCGACCCGCAGCCCGATGGCACCTGGGTGTGCAAGCGCATGACCGACGATACGACCGGGACCAACGGCCTCCTGATCTCGCCGGATGAAAAAACGCTCTACATCATCCAGACGACCCCTGAACTGCGGGAACTCAGAGCTTACGACATTCAGGAAGACGGCTCCCTTGGCCGTTATACCGTGCTGCATCAGTTTGGCACGGACTACCGGGGGCCGCAGCGGGGCATCGACGGCATGTGCTTCGACGCCGAGGGCAACCTCGTGTCCACCGCCGGCTCCTATGCCAGCGGCCCCGGCCCCATGATCTACATCTGGGACCCCCAGGGCCGTGTCCTGGAGACGCATCCGATGCCAGTCGGGGTGGACTCCCCCACCAACTGCACCTTTGGGGATGCCGACCAGTGCACCCTCTATATCACCACGATCGGCGGGCATCTCTTTCGGGTCCGCAACACCGGTCGGCGGGGGTGGATTATATGGCCACCGGTCCGGTAAAGAAGGCGGGTAGGAAGGTTCGATGGGCACGTACAACCTCCGCACCGTTCTGAGCGCTTTTTTTGTCTTGCAAGTCGCGGTCACGACGGTGGTGGTCAGCTATCTAGCGCGACGCAACGGGCAGAACGCAGTCAACAGCCTGGTGACGGACTTGTTGTGGGAAATTCTCCACCGCGTTGAGGAGCGCCTCTCCATCTTAGTGAGCGAGGCGCCTCGCGCGACGCATCGCCGCCTGGGCCAGGCGAATCTGCGATTTGGTCAGGACGAACTTCCGCCCTCCTTGACGGCCGCAGGCTCGGGCCGATGCCAATCCGGCCAGAGTACGCTCGCGGATCAGCTCCCTTTCAAATTCCGCCAGGGCGGCGAAAATCCCAAACACCAAGCGGCCGTTCGCCGTCGTCGTGTCGATGTTGGCCCCCTGTCCGGTCAGGACTTTGAAGCCGATATCGTGCTTGGCCAGGCCCTGAGTCGTATCGATCAGATGCTTCAGATCGCGCCCCAGCCGGTCGAGCTTCCAGACCACAAGGGTGTCCCCTTGCCGCAACGCCTTGAGGCAAGCGGCAAGGGCCGGACGGTCGTCTTTCTTGCCGGATGCCTTGTCGTCGTAGATATGGTCGGGATCGACGCCAGCCGCCATCAGGGCATCGCGTTGCAGGTCGAGTACCTGGCTGCCGTCAGCTTTGGAGATGCGGGCGTATCCCATGAGCATGAGGATGTCACTTAAACGAGGGTTTGCGTAACAATGGAGACGAGAGGCTGTCAGCCCCGCAAAAATGTTACTTATCCCGTATTGTAAACTACGTATCATTGCTGTACCCGTATGCGCTCTCGCTCAGACCTGCGACTGCTCATGATCCGCCGGTAAAGGGCGTAGCAGATAGTCTAGAACTTCAGCTTGCATACGCTCGATCTCGAGTCGATAGCCACTGGTGATCGCATCAAACTCCTCGGGTCGTGCACGTCGGCGTATGTCGGCCAGCCAGCGGTAAAATTGTGCAATACGGTCTTGAGTCACTTCGAGTTCCTGATCGTTGCGAATCATAGCCTCACCTCAACAATCCCACGCCGGCCACCATCGCGTTTGCGCTGCCACGACGTGATAAAACCCTCGATATCCCCACCGAACAATAAGCCTGGCCGGATCCAGAAGACGCTAACACCGTACCGAGCCTGAGCCACAGCATGATCAAAGAGCGCTCGGGCTTCCGGAATACAGGCTTCCAGACGGAATCCATCGTCCATCACCAAAATCACATCCACATCATTGGGTTCCGGTTTAGCCGTAATATAACTGCCGAAGATGATAAAGCGCTGTAGATATGCCGTGCGTTGGGCCAGGCTGTACACATGCTGCAACCGTTGCGTACAGAGATGACGAAGCCCTTGCGTTGAGCCGAAGCGTTCTACAACTTCGTCCAATGATGCGTCGTGCACACCTGGCGGTAAATCTCCTGTCTCATTAAAAACCGGTAGAGCCATTGAGTACGCGTTTCTCCACGGCATGGGCCTTGAAACTGGTATTCGCCTCGAATAGTGGTGCTGGCACCAACATAACCATCATACTTGAGTGCCATGGGTGGGTCCTCGTCACGAAACCCCGGTACTGGATCTGCCGTCCAAGAAGCGAGGTGCGCTCGTAATATCTCATCGACAGATGACACGCGACTTCGTGGAAAGACCATGACGCGACCCCCAGCCAGATCGTTCAGGCTGCTCAGGGTGTATGACTCGGTGTGCTCCCGGTCAAACATGCTGCCTTCCTGACGTCTACGCAGAGCATCAACTGCGCTTTCACATTCCTTAATCCGGGACGTCACCACCACACATTCAGGCGATCTCAACGCCAGCGAGATCGGAAGCAAGACGTGCCGAATTTCGGTCTCCAGCTGCTCTAAACCGAAGTTCCCCTGGCAGAATAGGCGGAGGGTTAAGTAGATCAACAGGTTAGCCCAATTCAAAAGTCCATTTACATGGGAACAATCCAACCTCCTGAAACGACATGGCTTATGGTCATACGTTTGCAGACGATGTCAAGCCCATGTGGCAGAATAGGAGCGAAAATTTTGCGATTTACATGGGAACAAAGGTCAATTCGTTTCAGGCTTTTGAGTTTTTATTCCAACAAGTTGTCGCCGAATCACGGGAGGAACTTCGGTCTAAAACCCGGCTAATGTCTGGTAGAAGGCGGAAATACTCTTCTCGCAGCCGGTCTTCGATGGTGCTTCTACCATGTGTTATTCAAGTTCGCTCACGAGTTCTCGCCGTACGGCATCTGAAGGGGCTTTTGTAAAATAGAACCGCCACTCCTGCGAGCCGTTTTCTTCTCCAATATGTGCCTGAAGCCACTCTGCATTGTGATCCTCGACGGCTTCCACACTGAACACTTTTCTGGCTTTTCGGTTGACATAGACCATGCGCCTAAAATTGTAGACATAGCCAGAATGTTCCAGTATGTCTTTCTTGGTCTCTAACATCGGCACGGTTTTCGCTCCTTTCTGTAAGGGGCATCTGTCTAGGCCGATGGTAAACCAGAATCGTAAGTGAGGATTTGAGAGGCGAGTTGTCTCCTAGGCCAGGTATCTCCCACAAAGGGGGTCGCATCCACCAAGGCTTGTAGAGAAGCGGCATCGTCTTTTAGAGACATACCGAGAGATGCTCAAGCGTCGTAGCCTGCTCACACAGGTGATGCAGCATTTCTAACTCACCTTCCAACTCCAGCAAATCCATATCGTGCTCCTCCACGTGCGGCACCTCCCCTGCCAACAGCAGAGCCGGATCCACTTGGAGCTGATCCGCTAATTGTTGCACTCGCTCCTGCGTGCGTGCGACGCTCTGGGCTAGGAGATGTTTGTGCCGTGTGATCGCATCCTGAAGAACACGACGCGCTTTTTCCGGCTCGGGCGTCATGATCTCGAGCCCGGTTTCCGCGCCTTTCTGTATGGCGCGCTGCAGTTCTTCGCGGATGACTCGGCGCACGGTGTCCTCAATCTCGTGGTTGCGGATATAGTCCACAAGGGCTTCATTAATGAGCGTTTGGTAGCCCCTCTCGCCGGCTTTGGCCTTGAAGAATTCAACAATGAAAGCATCGAGAAACATATTGACACGCCGCTTACCGCGTGCCACAGGGATACCTCCGACACGCAACACGGCACGTCCCATCTGCTCTTCCGTAGCTTCCGGGATTTCAGATAGATCAATCTCTTCGTCCTGCATGGCATCAATGCGTTCCCAGTCAGTTTGTGAGGTTTCGGAAGTAGACGGTTTGCTCATGTTTCGTTCCTTTTCGCATGGAAATAACGCGTACCTCGTCGTTGCGTTCCGTATGAGCAATCACCACGACCCGGCCACGCAAGAGACCGAGCGTGATGAAGCGTTGTCCGCTGTAGGCGTATTTGTTGCAGCGTCCTCATGGTGATTCCTTCATGACGAATGGATCGGCACCACATCCACCCCCACCTCCAGCGTATGCTCCCCGCCGCCGTGGAACACCCCCTTGATGGGACTGACATCGTCATAGTCCCGCCCGTAAGGCCACGGTAATGTGCCCGTAGGACGGCAGCACATTGTTGGTCGGATCCACATCGATCCAGCCATGGCCCGGACAATAGACGGACAACCAGGCATGCGAGGCCAGGGCGCCAAGCAGCGGCGCTTGCTCTGGGGGGGGTTGCGTCACGAGGTAGCCGCTGACGTAGCGCGCCGCGACGCCCAGCGCGCGCAGGCAGGCGATTTCGAGATGGGCAAAATCCTGGCAGACGCCACGGCGATCACGCAGGACATCGTGCAAGGGGGTGCCGACCGAGGTCGCATCCGGGTCGTATGTGAAATCGGTGTAGATGCGCTGGGTCAGATCGCACACGGCCTCGAGCAGGGGGTGCGCGGCCGGGAATGAGGGCCGCGCATAGGCCGCCACTACCGGGCTCAGCGCCACGTAGGAGGAATCGAAGACGTATTGATAGGCATCCAAAACCGGGCCGGTGCGATCCTGCCGCAGACGCTCGCGCACCTGTTCCCAGGCCGGCGTGTCCTGCGGAAGGGGCGGGTCGGCGGCGGTGACCTCGACGGTGCTATTGGCCGTCATGGTCAGGGCATCGTGCGGCTCTTGCAGGGCAAAGAATGTGACGGGATTGCCAAAATAGTCCACACTGTGACTCACCACAGTGGGCTCCGGATAAATCAGCAGCTCATAGAAAACGCAGCGCTGATGGCGGCATTCACGCGGGGTTAGGTGTAGGGCATTGTGACACACGGAGACGGAGTTAGAGTAGGCATACGTGGTCGTATGCCGCACACGATACATCATAGGATGTGTAACCTTGTATCGGCATGGGCCAGATGTCGCGTGGGCTCGGCATGGCTCAAGTAATGATAGGTCAGGGTATCCGACAATGCCGGCAGATCCGTACACAACATCGTGAGCAGCTTGTCGAGCTGTGTCCGGCTGCCGCCGCGGCTAATCCGACAGAGCGGGTCGATCTCGGCTAGGCGCACATGGGTCAGCATGCGGAGGGACAGGCGCTCGGCAGGACTGAGCGAGGGCATGGCGTGGTCGCGGGGTAAATGTTTGACATGCTCGGCCAGCGCCACCAGCTGATAGAGCACGGCGCGCGGATTGGTATCGTCGGTCAGGAGCAAATCCAAGACCGGCGCACACAGGAGGCGCGTCAGATAGCGGGAGCGATAGGTAATCGCGCTATCGCCGATCTCCACTAACGCTTCCAACACCGCCCCTTCCTGCGCGTTCACCTGCACCAGCGTGCTGCGCAACAGAGAGGTCGTATGCCAGGCCCGCTCGATGCGGCGGCCCATGTCCAGAAAACGCCATTCCGGACCCCGAATCATATTTTCAATGCCCAGGCCGCTGAACGCCGACAGAATCATGATGGTATGGTTGAGCAGCTCCAGGGCCTCGCCTATTGACATCGCGTCGGTTCCCAAAACGCAGGTAAAATTTTCCTCCAGTTGGGTGATAATGCGCCAGGATTCCAGCGTCATGTAATCCCGCACCAATGCCGCCACCTGACGCAAACCATGCAGACTCGCCCATACCCCGTTGGGGTAGTCGGCATCGAACATGGCGGCCAACATCGTGGCTTCATGCGAGGCGGACATCGCGACGTCGTGGCGGCTGTTCCCGCGTGACGCCATGCCGGCCCACGTCGCATGCATAGCCCGCAGCAGGGCGGTGAAAGCGGCACTGCCCCCAGGCTTGGAGGCGTCCGTCAAACGCACCATCATACTGCGGAGCAGGCGCACCAAGCCCTCGGCGCGTTCGGCGTAGCGCCCCATCCAAAACAGATTGTCCGCCGCACGGCTGGGGAACTCGTAGCCGCTACGGCGCAGGGCAATGGGTTGATCGGCTGGCGGCAACAGGCTGACATATTCCACCGGCCCGTCCGATAGCACCCACGTATCCTTACTGCCGCTGTCGCCCTGCATCGACGTGATGGGCTGGCCGGTGGTGGCGGAGACGCGGGTCAAGCCGCCGGGCATGACCCGATAGCCCTGCTCGGTTGCCACGACATAGGCGCGCAACACGGTCTGCTGCGGCTGCACGCCCTGGCCGTTCCATACCGGCAGGTTCGACAGCGTCAACGGCTCTTGGGCGGCATAGGCATACGGGCGGGCGCGGATGCGCTCCGCATACGCCTGCCGGTCGGCACGGCTGAGCTGTGCGCCAAAGACCACGGCGCGCGCGTTGGTTGGTAAGACCGGCGCGAGTACGAACGTCTGCAGCCGCTCCAAGACCATGGCCAAGTGGTCCGCCTGCCCGCACCACCACGTGGGCACGGACGGCAGCGCCAGGTTTTCTCCCAATAGATGCCGGCATAGATCCGGCAGCAGGGGCACGAGCGCCGCGCTTTCCAGCCAGCCGCTGCCCAAGGCATTGGCAATGGCGACGTTGCCGGCGCGCACGGCCTGCGCCAGGCCGGCCGTGCCATGCAGCGAATTCGGGTGCAGCTCCAGCGGGTCGCCAAAGGTGTCGTCCAGCCGCCGCAGAATCACATCCACCGGCTGCAAGCCGGCCAGCGTCTTGAGAAATACAGTTTGGTCGCGCACCGTGAGATCGGCGCCCTCCACCAGGGTGTAGCCGAGATAACGCGCCAAGTAGGCATGCTCGAAGTACGTCTCGTCATGCGGCCCGGGCGTCAAGAGCACGATGCGAGGATTGTCGCGACGCCGCGGCGCTATCTCGATGAGAGTCTGCCTTAGGGCGGCAAAGAACGAGGCCAGACGTTGCACCTGACAGTCGCGGAACAGTTCGGACAACACACTCGATAAGATCAGCCGATTTTCCAGTGCATAGCCCGCCCCGGCCGGACTTTGGGCGCGATCGGCGAGCACCCACCACTGGCCAGCCGAGGTGCGCCCGAGATCCGCCGCGTAGACGTGCAAATAACACTCATTGGGTATCTGCACGCCGTGACAGGGCCGCAGAAATCCGTCGTGCGCAAAGACCAGCTCCGGCGGCAACAATCCCTGCTCCAGCAGCTTCTGCGGTCCATAGACGTCCGCCAGCATCTCGTTGAGTAGCCGCGCCCGCTGGGCCAATCCCGCTTCCAGCCCGGCCCACTCCGGCGCCGCTATGATCCAGGGAATGGCATCGAGTTCCCATGGCCGATCCATGCCTTGCGGAGCCCCGTAGACGTTGTACGTGACGCCATTCTCATGAATCATCCGCCGGGCTTGCTCCCAGCGGCGGGCCAGCCCATCGGAGCCGAGAGTATCGAGAAACCGTAACGGGGTGTCCCACTGCGGACGTAGGATGCCCGCAGCGGCAAACACTTCGTCGTAGGCCGCGGCGGGGACACGATAGGTTCCGAACAAGCCGTTCACGGTTGGCGTGGCGCCACTACCGAAGCCATCATGCGTCGTTGTCACGTCTTGTGCCATAGGGAAATGCTCTTGCCGTTCGTCGATCCTAGGCGCTAGCGGCGCAGATCGAGCGTGCAGGGAAATTGTGGATTGACGTCCTCAGGTGGCACGGGCACAGGTCCCGGCGTATGGCCAAAGGGAAAGAAACGGGACACGCGCCAGCTTTCCGCCTCGTTGGCGTTGACGGGGAACGTCTCATCATGGCGTCCGCCCGGATGGGTCACATGATAGGTACAGCCGCCGATGGCGCGCCCGTTCCAGGTGTCGATGATATCGAAGGTCAACGGCGTGTGTGCTGCAATGGTGGGGTGCAAGCATGACGGCGGTTGCCAGGCACGGTAGCGCACCCCGGCAATAGACGCATGCGCCGTGTCCGTCTGCTGTAAGGGTACCCTACGGCCGTTACCAGTCACAATATAGCGCGTCGCTGTCAGACCGGTAACTTTGACTTGTAGGCGTTCAACGGACGAGTCGACCAAACGCACCGTGCTGCCGGCGGCCGGCTCCTCGCCCAACACGTTCGAGGGTTCAAGCGCCGAGCGTAGCTCCAGGGTGATGCCGGCGTGCGTGACCTGGCCATAGACCGGGAAACGGAACGCGATGTGCGGCGCAAACCACACGTCCTCAAAGGCAAAGCCCGCGTCTCGCAACTCGGCCAGCACTTGTGCAAAATCCGCGGTGACATGATGCGGCAGCATAAATCGGTCGTGCAACGTCGTCCCCCAGTGCACCAGTTCCTGCGTATAAGGCGTCGTCCAGAAACGCGCCATGAGCGTCCGCACCAGGAGCTGCTGCGTCAAACTCATACGCGCATGCGGCGGCATTTCAAACGCCCGCAATTCGACCAGTCCCAAGCGCCCGCTGCTACTTTCGGAGGCGTACAGCTTGTCGATACAGAATTCGGCGCGGTGCGTATTGCCCGTGACATCCACCAACAGGTGGCGAAACAGGCGGTCCACCAGCCAGGGCGGACAGGGCTCCTGTGCGGGAATTTGCCGGAACGCGATGTCCAAACGGCAACGCCTCCAACGGCAAACGCAGCCCCATGGGCGAATCGCCAGCATGCAGAAAGAGCGTGCCGCTTCAGAAGTCCCAGGGTCCGGAGACCCACTGGGCTGGGCTAAAGCGTCGGCGTTCGAGCGGCAACACGTACCCCACCACCTGTCTCAAGCCGGTCTCAAACGCACGCGCCAGACGCTCGCGCTCCTGCGGGTCATCGAGCTTGGAATCGGCCGGGTGCAGATTCACCGGCAAACGCTGCTCCTGCCCCAGAAGATGCCAGACATCCTCGTAAGCCGGCAGGACAAATCGCGCATCGACCTGCAAGCGCTCGGCCAGCTCGGCCAGAAACGCATAGGCGTCGTCTGCCGTGTGACCATAGTCGGCGGTCTCGTTCGCGATGAGCGCCTCGTTGTACCAGATCGGGACGCCATCCGTGCGCCAGTAACACGCCAACGCCCAGCGCGGCAAGGGTTCGCCCGGATACCATTTCCCCTGGCCATCGTGCAGCAGCCCACCGGGCGCAAAGCGGGCTTTGAGCCGTTTCAGCAGGTCAACGGCGAGCCCCCGTTTGGCCGGCCCGGCGGCGGCGGTGGTCCACTCCTCTCCGTCCATGTCATCGATCGACACGAACGTCGGTTCACCGCCCATGGTCTGCGGCGACAGGGTCACGAGCCGGCCGTAGCGATAGGTGGTTCGGTGGTTGAGCGCAACACGTATAGCCACGTTTGCTGCCTCGCATCAAAATGGAGCACGTTCGCTCATAGCCGCGCTAACAGCTCGGCCTTCTTCGCCGCAAACTCCGCATCGGAGAGGATGCCTTGCCGGTGCAAATCGGCTAGGCGCTCAAGCGTCGCCAGAATATTCGTACCGCCCGGCACCTCAGGGGCCGCTGGGCGCTCCGGCTCGGCCTGCGGACTGGCCAGGCGGGGCAAATGGGCCACTGCAACCACCCCATGTTGGCTGGTAAACGTGACCGTTGTCCCCACACCTTCGCCGTGCGACATGGTGACATCGGCCACCCCGACAAAGAGACGGCTGGCGTTTTTGATTTCGGAAAAAAATCGTGCGGTGCGTCCATGAGCCGCTGCTGCACCGCAGCTTGCCGCACCATCAGATAAAACCGATTGACTTGCTCCCACATTTCCGAGGAAATGACTTCGCGCACCGAACGGGCATTATCCCGAGCCAAACGCAAGCAGGAAACGATCGAATTCGGATTCTCCGTGTCGAACGTCAGAAACGCGACGACGTTGTCTCGCGTCGCCTCGCCATAGCGCTCGGCAAACACTTGGCGGTCTCCCGTGGCGTCCACCAGCGGTTGCCATTGTTCCGTGGTCCCTACGGCCAGATCGAGCATGAGGTGCAGATTCACATCAATAAAGCGTGCGACATTTTCGGCGCGTTCGATATAGTGGTGCATCCAATAAATCGAATCGGCCACGCGGCTCAACATGGGTGTTAATCCCCCGCCAAAACCCAGGTGTTCTTGCTGCCGCCCCCCTGCGATGAATTGACCACCAGCGATCCTTTGCGCAACGCCACCCGTGTCAACCCCCCCGGCAACACATAGGGCTCCTCTTCGTCGTAACCGTAGAGGCTGTACGGACGCAGGTCAACATGACGCCCCTCGAAATGCTCTTCTACTCGTGGTGCGCATGGTGACCACGCCATCGGCCACGACTAGGTCACGCCCTTCCACGAGTTCCACCCCCATCTGTTGGGCCAGAAAGGCATGCTCGAAGTAGGCCGAGTTGTACATGCCCGGCGTCAGCACCACGACCGTGGGCGGCTGCGGTCCCATCGGCGCGAGCGCTTGCAACATATCCAGTAAACGGCTCGGATAATCATCCACCGGCCGCACCTGCGACGCTTCAAAGACCTGCGGAAAGGTCCGCTTCAGCACCTGACGGTTTTCCAGCACATACGACACCCCGGACGGGCAACGCAGATTATCCTCGAGCACATACAGTTGTCCGTCGCGGTCGCGTACGAGATCCGTGCCGGTGATGTGGCGCCAGATGCCGCGCGGCGGCATGAGACCGACGCAGGGCTGCAAAAACCCTTTGGCGGACTGTATCAGGTCTGCTGGCACCACCCGATCTTTGAGGATTTTTTGCGCATGATAGACGTCGTCAATGAAACAATTCAACGCTTGGATGCGCTGCTTCAGACCACGCTCGATGAAGGCCCAATCCGTGGCCGCCACAATGCGGGGCACAATATCGAAGGGGAAAATACGCTCGGTCCCGTCATCGTCGCCGTAGACGTTGAAGGTAATACCCAGGTTCAATAGCGCCTGTTCCGCCGCGCTCTGGCGGCGCAAGAGTTCTCCCTCTTGGAGTTCTTCGATCCTTTGGACCAGCGCCGCTGCCCCGGGCCGGGGCCGGCTCCGGTGATCAAACATTTCGTCATAAAATCCGTCGGTCTCATACGATTCGAGCTTCATGGGCCAGATCCTTCGGCGCCTCGGAACCGCTGCCAACGGCCAGCGCCCCTGTGTATCGTGCCTCCCTACGAGTCGATGCGTCTGAGGATAGCCTGTAGCCTATGCGCATCCGGTGATATCTTTCATTTGCTTGGTAAAGGGGCAAAATCTGTGCTACGCACATACGTTCCGGTCGAGTCAAGGCGTCAGATCCTACGGTGACCCGTTGACGCCACTGCCAGTTGAACCGATCTGCTGACGGATAGTATCCCAACGAGCAACAAACATGTCGCATGGCCAACAAAAATGTCCTGACCAACAAAATTGTTGCGAGAGCGGGGCAACCTTTGGCAATGCCGTTTCCCGCCCTTGCGACGCGATTTAATTCATCGAACAGGCGCCCGGCCCACGGGGATCGCCACACGGGCCACACGGGCCACACGGTTCTCTGGCGGCAAAATCCGCACGCTGTCCGCCCACGGCGAAGACGGAGAGACGCCGCTCCAGGCGTTTGCTTTCACACGCCGGACATATCGGCTGGCGCGAGCCCAGAACGATGGTTTCAAACTGGTGCGTACAGTCTTCACAAATATACTCCAAAATCGGCATAGTCAGTTCCTCTTCTCTTCGTGTTCCTTCGCGTCCTTAGCGGATGCCTTTTTCACTCTTTCCGGGAGACGCCAACGGCCTCATGACGACGCCTACCCTGCAGTCTATGATCCGCTGGACATTCTATCGAGGTCACTCAACGCACGCAAGCATCCCTCCGGCGTCTTCAGGGCCATAAAGAGGCTCTTCCTCACTTTTGGTGATGCAGGCCAGTTGAGGCAGGCTCTTCGATAACGAAAGAACGCAATCGACTTCCAAACTCGTTTTTAATCTGATGCTTAATCGTCCATTTCTATGGGAGCGGTTACGACCTCAATGGCTACTTCCCCCGTTTTCACCAAAAGTGAGGAAGAGCCCATAAAGAGCAACCAAGACAACAAAGAAAGGTGCAAACAGCCGGGTGTCGGGAGGGCTCCCCTTGTCAGAATCACCGGAAGTGCGTATGCTATTAACATACCCTCTGACAATGCAAGCCATTTGTCTTGTACCCACGCCCATAGCGGACAGAGGAGATCAATGCCATGGCCTTCGGCAACCCGGCAACATCCCGACTGTGCATTATCTCCAACCGTCTGCCTGTGACCCTACGCGAGACGCCAGAGGGCGATATCGCGGTCGATCGGAGTTCGGGCGGTCTGGCCTCAGCCCTGCGCCAAACGCATGTCGAGCGCAACAGTCTGTGGATCGGATGGCCTGGGGATCACTTCAAGGACGCCACGGCCCAAAAACAGGTCGAGCAACTGCTACGGGACGAGTACCACTGTATCCCGGTGTTTCTGCGTGCCGAAGACGTCCAGGGCTATTACCACGGTTTCAGCAACAATGCCTTGTGGCCGTTGCTACATTATTACTTCGAGACCTATTTCTCATACGACGAAGAGGAATGGGAAACGTATGTAAACGTCAACCGCCAATTCTGTGAGGCCGTCCTGCGCGAAGCCCGCGGTAACGAACTCATTTGGATCCATGATTACCATCTCTTTCTCCTGCCCGGCATGTTGCGTCAACACCTGCCGGACGCACGTATCGGCTTTTTCCTGCACATCCCGTTTCCCTCGTCGGAAATGTTCCGCGTCCTGCCTTGCCGCGAGGCGCTGTTGCGTGGGCTGCTGGGCGCCGACCTCATCGGTTTCCAAACCTTTGGCTACTTGCAAAACTTCCTGTGGACCATCTATCGCGTCCTCGGCATTGATGCCGAAACCGGCTGCCTGCCCTACGGCGGCAGGCAGGTCATGTTTGGCGTGCATCCGATCGGGATCAATCCGCAGCAATTTCTCGATGCCATCCATTCCGATCCGGCCACTGCCGAGGAGTTGCGCCGTCTCGATAGCAGTGTCGGTGCGCGCAAGCTGCTGCTTGGCATGGACCGTCTCGACTACTCCAAAGGCATCCCGGCCCGCTTACGGGCATACAAGCGCTTTCTGGACGTGCACGAAGAATGGCGCGAGTATGTCATCTTCATTCAGGTGGCGGTGCCCTCACGGGATCAGGTGATCGCGTATCAGGAACTCAAGCGCCAAGTCGATGAACTCGTCGGCGAGATCAATGGTGTCTATGGCACCACCACCTGGACCCCGGTGCAATATGTCCACCGCAATCTGCCATTTCACCAAATTTGCGCGCTGTTGCGGCGGTCTGATGTCGCGGTGGTGACGCCGTTGCGTGATGGTATGAATCTCGTTGCCAAGGAATACGTCGCCTGTCAAGAGCGCCAGCCCGGCGCGCTCATCATCGGCGAGTTTGTCGGGGCTTCCTCAGAGTTAGGGGAGGCGTTCTTTGTCAATCCGTATGACATCGATGGCATGGCCGAGCGCCTGCACGACGTCCTGTCCATGCCCGAAGAACTCTTGAGCGAACGCATGGCAGCGCTCCACAAGCCGGTCTGCACTCATACCATGGATCTCTGGGCGGCGAAATTCCTGGGCGAACTCGAGCAGGCTCAACACAAACCGCGTAACAAACCGCGTATACGAACCTTGAGCGTGAAGAACCGCCAGCAGTTGCTGCACGCCGCCGGCCAAGCCACCCGGCGCGTCTTGCTGCTCGATTACGATGGCACCCTCGGCCCATTGGTGCCGCTGCGGCACCGGGCGACGCCTTCCTCCCGAGTCCTCGCTATCCTGCAGACCTTGCAACGCGACCCGCGCAATGTCGTGGCGGTCGTCAGTGGCCGTGATCGCACGACGTTGCAGCACTGGCTCGGGCCGTGCGGGTGTATCTTCGTGGCGGAACACGGCGCTTGGTTGTGTCGCGATGGCGCCTAGCAGCCGTTGCAAGATCTCAATGATGAGTGGAAGACGACGATCCGCCCCATTCTCGAACGCGTCATGGAGCAAACGCCGGGATCGGTGGTTGAGGAAAAGGACTATTCCCTGGTCTGGCACTATCGTCTGGCGGATCCGGAATTTGGCCTGTGGCAGGCCCGTGAGCTCAGTGCGCAATTGCAAGGTCTGTTAGCCGGGTCCGACCTACAGGTTCAAAGCGGAGACAAAGTCGTCGAGGTGAAGTCCTCCAATGTTCATAAAGGTATGGCTGCAGCCCATATTATCGAGCAAGCGCAGCCCGTCGATTTTATCCTGGCGATTGGAGACGACAACACCGATGAGGACCTCTTCGCGACCGTCCCCGCAGAGCAATGGACGGTCAAAGTTGGCATGGGCGTGTCTTTGGCGCGCTTTTCCCTCGCAACGCCTACTGATGTACACTAACTTCTGTACGACCTCGCCGGTGATGGGTAGTGTGTCGGTCGCTTTTCCGCGCTGGTGATGGTATGATCACCGGCTTAAACACGTCGCGATGAGTATGCGTTATCGAGAATAGGAGTATGTTCATGACCCCTGGACGGTCCGCATCCGTGCCCGTGATCCTGCCGCTGTTGGCCTGCATCCTCTTCGTGATGGGCGGCTGCGGCAAGCCAGAACTGGACAGCATTGACATCGATCCTACCTCGGCCACCGTGACCGTGGGGCAGACGAAACAGTTTTCTGCCACCCCCCGGGACACCAAAGGCGAAGCCATGGAAGACAAGAGCATCGCCTGGTCCGTGCAAGGCGAGAGCGGGCAGATCGATGCCGAGGGGCTTTTTACCGCGGTCAAACCGGGACCGGCCACGGTGGCCGCGACGGTTGAAGGCATCCGTCAGACGGCGAGCATCACCGTGGCCCAGGAACCGGTGGCCGCGCTCGAAGCGACCCCCGACCCGCCAACCGTGGCCGCCGGCGAACCGGCCACCGTGACCGTCGTGGTCAAAAATGCGCAGGGTGGCGGCATCGCTGACGTTTCCGTCCAAGCCGAGGCCATCAGTGCAGACGCCACCTTGGACAAAACCTCCGCGAACACGGATGCGTCGGGGCAGGTGACCTTCACGATCACCACCGCACCGCAGGTGCAAAACAACCAGGTCAAAATTCGTGCCGGTGGGCAGGAGATGACCGCAGCCGTGCAGAGTCATGCAGGGCCACCCGCGACGGCCAACGTGAGTATGGGGGCAGCGGAAGTTACGGCCAGGGAGCAGACCCCGATCGAGGTCGCGGTCGTGGATAAGGCGAACAACCCTGTGCCGGATGTCGCCGTGCAGTTTGCTGGCGGCGAAGGCGCAAAGGTGACGCCGGCCGAAGCCACGACGGATGCCCAGGGCCGGGTTAATGCGGTGGTGCGGGCCAGTCCGAGCGCTGGGGTCAATCCCATACAGGTCAGCGTTGCCGGGTTGCCGGCGCAAACCGTACAGCTCCAAAGCCTGCCGGGTGCAGCGGCGCAAGTGACGCTGCAGGCGGATACCGCCGCGACCATCGCCGGCGGCACGGTCAACCTCAGCGCGACCGTGCAGGATGCGCACGGTAACGGCGTGCCCAACGCCACCGTGCAACTGACGGTTTCTCCGGCTGATGCGACGCTGCAGGCGTCCGCCCTCACCAGTGATGCCAGCGGTACGGCCGCCACCGTCCTGCAGCTCAGCCCGACACCCGGTGCGAATACGGTGGAAGCGGTGGCGGGCGATGCGCCGCCAAGCCAGATCACGATCACCGGCCAGCCGCCTACGGAACTCCGGGTGACGCCCCAAACCGCTACGATTGAAATGCTGGGCTCGCAACCGTTCCGGGCCACGGGGATCGACGCTGAGGGCCATCGCGTTGACCTCACCCCGGAATGGCAAGTCGTGGGCAAAAATGGCACGATCGATGCCGCTGGTAATTTCACGGCCCAAGGACTGGGGGACGCGACTGTGCTCGCGACGTATGGTGAGCTCACGAGTGGGGCGCAAATCACGATCGTCCCAGGGGCGGTGGCCACGGTTGACGTGACCCCAGTGGAAAAGACGGTCACAGCCGGGACCAACTTTCAATTTGCCGCGCAAGCGTTGAATGCCCACGGCCATCCCCTGGAGGTCACGCCGACCTGGGAAGTCAGTAACGACGTGGGGACGGTCGACGCGGTCGGCCTGTTCACCGCCACGACAGCCGGTGAGGGTGAGGTTATTGCCACCGCAGCCGACCAAACCGGCCGGGCCAACATTACCGTTACGCCCGGGCCTCTGATCACGGTTGAAGTCGAACCTCAAGAAGTACGCCTCCGCGCGGGTGAAGAGACGCAATTGCAAGCCAAGGGGTATGATGCGGGCGGCAATGAGGTCACGCTCGAACCGATATGGAGCCTGGCGGCCGACCTCGGGGAGTTGTCTGCAGCGGGCGTCTTCCGCGCCCTACATGCCGGTACGGGTGAAATCAAGGTGGAAGCCGGTCCGCTTCCCATCGTGATCGCCATTCCGGTCGAGGTGGTCGCCGCCGACTTGCATCGGGTCGAGTTGACACCGAAAACGTTGACGGCGAGTGCGGGTGAGCAGCATACGTTCACCGCGGCGGGTTACGACGCCTATGACAATACGGTTGACATCGAAGCGGTGTGGAGCTTGAGCGCGGATCATGTCGGGCAGATCGATGAACGCGGCTCGTTTTATGCGCGCAAGACCGGGTCTGTACAGGTCTTGGCAACGGTGGGCGAGATCACAGCCGAAGCGAGTGTCACGGTCAAACCCAGTGCTTTGGCTCGGCTCACGGTCCAGCCGAGCGGTCCGCTGACGCTGACGGCCGGGACCACCGTTTCCTTTACCCTGAATGGATACGACGCCTTTGACAACACCGTGGCGCTGTCCCCCACCTGGGAGCAGACGCCGCCGCTCGGCACCCTCGACCCGGATGGCTCGTTCCGCGCTGAGAAAGTCGGGAGCGGCGAACTGATCGCGCAGCAGGGTGACTTGCGGGTGGCCGTGCCCGTGACGGTAGAGACCGGGAAACTCTCCCGCATCGGCATCACGCCGACCACCGCCACGCTGCAAGCCGGTGATCGTCTGAAGTGGTCGGCTCAAGGTTTCGATGCCTACGATAATGAGGTCTCTATTAGTCCGGCATGGCGCGTCGCTGAGTCAGTCGGCGAGATCACCGAGGCCGGCGAGTTCACCGCGACGCAGGCCAAGACCGGCCAGATCATTGCCACGGCAGAAGGCGTGTCCGGTCGTGTCGACGTCACGGTGGAACCAGGCGCGTTAACCATGCTGAGTGTAACGCCGGAGCAGTTGAATCTCACGGCGGGCGATACCGCGAAGATCATCGTAGTGGGCTACGATGCCTATGGCAATCCAGCGCCTCTGCAGCCCACCTGGCACATTCCGGAGGGCATGGGCGCGATATCAGCCGAACACGTCTTCACGGCCCAAAAAGCCGGGACCGGACGCATTATCATCGCGGCGGCGGATCTCGCAGAGATCATCGATCTGTCCGTAGAAACGGGCGACGTCACGACCGTGGAGGTGGTGCCGGCAACCGCGCAGGTGGTATCGGGATCGCAGCAAACGTTTAGCGTACAGGGGTTGGACCGAGGTGGCAATCCGGTGCCCGTCGACGCCACATGGGAGGTTCAGGGTGACGGGGGGAGCATGAGCGCCGACGGAGTTTTTACGGCAACCCAAGTAGGCGCCAGCCGCGTCCGGGTCCGGGTCGGAGAGTTGACCGGAGAGGCCGCAGTGGAGGTGCTGCCGGGACCGGCTGCGAGTCTGCAAATGATGGCCGACGCCGCTTCGGTGACCGCCGGGGAGACGGTGAAATTGCAAAGTGAAGCGCGGGACGCGGCGGGAAATATCGTTCCAACAGCGCCAGCATGGAAGGTTGAAGGCGGCATTGGGACGGTGTCTGAGGATGGCGTCTTCACGGCCCAAAAAGCCGGTACAGGCGCGATCGTCGCCACCGTTGGAGAGGTCAGTCAGAGCACCGCACTTGAGGTGCAACCCGGGCCGTTGGCTTCCGTCTCCGTTGCCCCGCAGATATCCGTCCTGCGTGCGGGTGAGAAGCAGCAATTTACGGCAACGGGTTTTGACGCTTATGGCAACGCGCGGCCTGTGGAGGCGACGTGGAGCGTTTCCGGAGGTATCGGGCAGATCGACGCCACAGGCGCCTTTGAAGCCACCACGCAAGGCGCTGGCGCCGTGATTGCCGTGGTGGGTCCGCTCGCCGGGATGGCGCGCTTCAGGGTGGAGCCCGGAAAAGTGGCGCAGCTGCACATCACCCCGGCACGCACGACGGTAGCAGCGGGTGCAGATGTCGCGTTCACCGTGACGATGCTTGACGCGTACAACAACGTGACCACAGCCGCCTTGCAGTGGCAGATGTCGGCACAGCTAGGGCATCTCACCGACGGTGTATTTCGGGCTGAAAATGCGGGCGCAACCGAGATCACGGTGCGCAGTGCGGAGGTCGAAGCACGCGCAGCCATCGAGGTACAATGTGGGAAAATTGTCCGCCTGGACATCCTGCCGAAGGCCCTGGATCTCGCGGCCGGTGAGCAGGCGCAGGTGCAGGCCACCGGCTTTGATGCCTTTGACAACGCAAGAGGTGTCAGCGTCACCTGGGAACTCATCGGTGCGGTTGGCGCCTTAACGGATACCGGGAAATTTACGGGCGGCAAGCAGGGAACAGGGCAGATCGCCGCACGCCTGGACGATCTCTCTGCGTCCATCCCGGTGACGGTTGTGCCGGGCGCCGTGCAACGCCTGGAGGTGCGGCCGGCGCACGCACAAGTCGCGGCAACGACGTCGCAGCAATTTACCGTCATCGGATTCGATGGGGTGGGAAATGACGTCCCCGTGCAGGCAAATTGGGCCCTCTCCAAGGATATCGGCATCCTGACTCAGACCGGGCAATTTACGGGTACGTATGTTGGCAAAGGCACGGTGGTCGCCTATACACCTCAGGCGCTGGTGACCGCCGCGCTCAGCGTGCAGCCCGGTCCGGTGGCGCTGGTCTTTGTCACCCCGCAGCCGGCGAGCGCCGCGGCGGGAGAAAACGTCACGTTCCAGGCGCAAGGCTTTGACGCGCATCACAATACGATTCCTTCGCTGCAGCCGCACTGGCAGGTGGCGGGAAATATCGGCACGATTGAGGCCGAGACCGGCGTGTTCACCGCAACGCTCGTGGGCAAGGGCAAAGTCAAAGTCGACGTCGGCGGGATGGCCGGGAGCGCGGATGTATCTATCCATCCCGGGACCGCCGATGCGCAGCAATCTCGGCTGGTGGCGTCTCGTCTCCGTGTCCCGGCGGACGGTAGGACGAGTGCGGATATCATTATACACGTGCAGGATCGTTATGGGAATCCCATTGCCGATGCGAATGTGCTTCTGATTTCCAGCCGTGAGGATCAGATCGACCAGCCGGTGCCGACGAATCAACATGGCGTCGCCCTGGGCCATGTGCGTTCGATGACGCCTGGAGAGTCCGAGATTATTGCGGTGGTCGAGTCCGTCCGCATTAGCAATCCGATTCGGCTCACATTTAAGGCGGAAGGCGCCTCGGGCTAGGTTGCGGATTGCGGATTGCGGAGTAAAAAAGCTGGCAGCAGCACGGCCCCATGTTTCGGTAACGAGCATGGGGCCGCGCTGTATCTACCCCTGAAAGCGCGGGGAAAACGGGGTCGATAGATGGCGCCGATGATTTTTTTGTACGATGATCGTGTCCCGGAGGTAAAAAAGGGGCTTGACATGCGCCTCAAGGCGCTATACATTGCACCACCGCTCTAGGCATGGCCTCGTGAAAGCATGCCTAGAATTGAAGATCATCGCATGACTACAAAGCATGTGGGGCGTTTTGGGCTACAAGGCGAGAAACCGTCAACGTCGTGTTTAAAGTCCGAACCTGGCTGCTGGGAGGAGGAAGGCCATGTGGCAATACATCGTTAAACGCGTGCTGCTGATGATTCCGACTCTCATTGGCGCAGCCCTCGTCGTCTTTCTCATCATGAATGTCATCCCGGGAGATATTGCTCTCCTGATTATTGGAGGCGATCAAGGCGGCGACATCGATCCACAGGAATTGGCCAACTTGCGAGAGCAGCTTGGACTGACTCGTCCTCTGTATGCGCAGTTTTTTTCTTGGCTCTGGGGCATCGTGCGGCTGGATTTTGGCACGTCGCTGTGGACCGGCGGTCCCATATCGGAGGAGTTGTTGATTCGCTTACCGCTGACGCTGGAAGTCGCGTTATTGGCGGTTATTGTCACCACCATCATCGGTATTCCTTTGGGAACGCTGGCGGCGATTCGCCAGGACACCTGGGTGGACTACGTGGTGCGCGTGATCAGCATTGGTGGGCTGGCGATCCCCTCCTTCTGGACCGGCATCCTGATCATTCTCTTCTTGGTCCTCTGGTTTCAGTGGAGCCCGCCACTAGAATACGTGTCCTTGTTTGACGATCCATGGGGGAATATCAAGCAACTGATATGGCCGATCATCACTCTGGGCTACCGCCAATCCGCTGTGGTGACCCGTATGACGCGCTCCACCGTCCTCGAAGTGATGCGTGAAGACTACATCCGGACGGCCTGGGCCAAAGGGCTGCGGGAGCGCTTGGTGGTGATCAAACATACCCTGAAAAATGCGGTGTTGCCGGTCGTCACCATTCTGGGTACGGAGTTTGCGGTTCTCATCGGTGGACTGGTCGTCACGGAGAGAGTCTTTACCCTGAATGGTTTGGGCAGTTTTGTGGTTGACGCCATTGAACACCGGGATATTCCGGCGATCCAGGCGATGATCATCTTGATTGCGTTCTCCTTTGTCTTTGTCAATCTGCTCATCGATTTGCTCTATGCCTGGCTCGATCCCAGGATAAGCTATCGCTAGGGAAATCATGTCTAGGGTATTAACAACGTGATGAAAGGTGACCAAGAGTGCCTCATGGGCTCACTCGTGTGAGCGTTGGTAGGCGACACCTGTTATACGTGTGTGATTTGTATTTTGGCGCTGCTTCCTGTAGAGTCTTACTTGGCTTTACAGCCCTAGGGTGGGCTCCGCCCGAAGTGACGCCTGTGTAGAGGGCGTGAGACCTGTGGGGATTGCCGGTTGGTTCATCGCCGTAAAATCCCCAGCGCCCTTGCGTCTTTGCAAGGACGATCGGGGACATGAAGCGAAAACCAAGCACATTCCCCATGGGCAGCCTCTTTGAAGCAGGAACTACATCGTGATCACTCTTGATCACAAAGTAGGGAGCAGATAGAGATGGCTATTGCAACCGAGCAACCCCAGCTTGTCGAAGCGCCGTTTCCCTCAACATGGGTCCGTGCCTGGGCCGCCGTTTGGAAGTTTATTCGGACCAAACCCCTCGGCGCAGCCGGCGGCGCGATCATTCTGGTGATGGTAGCGGCCGCTCTCTCGGCTGAAGTGATAGCGCCCTACGATCCCTATGAGCTCAGCTTTGAGTTGCAGTTTGGTCCCCCCCATCTGGCCCACCCGTTCGGAACCGACGAATTTGGCCGCGACTTGCTCACCCGTTGCATTTATGGGGCACGCATTGCCCTTTTTATCGGCTTTGCCGCCTCGTTTCTCGGCGCCACGGTTGGGGCTATCCTCGGCGTTATCAGCGCCTACATGGCTGGTAAGACCGACTTGACCATCCAACGCGGCGTCGACATTCTGTTGGCCATTCCGCAGCTCATTTTGGCCCTGGCCATTGTCAGTGTCCTAGGACGCTCCATTCCCAATTTGATCGTGGCGATTGCCATTCCCGTGATTCCTCGCGTGGCCCGTATTGTGCGCTCCAGCGCCCTGGCCGCGAAGGAAAATGTCTACGTCGAAGCCGCGCGCGCCGTTGGAAGTTCGCATGTGCGGGTGATGTTTCGTCATATTATCCCGAATATTATGGCGCCGTATCTGATTATCCTGACGGCTCAGTTAGGGAGTTCTATCCTCACGAATGCCTCGCTGAGTTTTCTTGGGCTCGGTATTGCGGAGCCGACGCCGGACTGGGGCTTGATGCTCTCGGGTGGCGCGCCGCTGTATGCTGAAAAGGCGCCCTGGGTGGCGATCTTCCCAGGCGTTTGCATTAGCCTCGCGGTGTTTGGCTTCAATCTCCTTGGCGACTCTCTGCGCGATGCGCTCGATCCGAGACTGCGGCACCGCAGCTGAGTCGAATGCGGAATGCGGAATGCGGAATGAAAGATAAGATTCCGCTTCCGTGATCGTCCTGCCGTTTATTTCCTTTCCTGTTGTCTCGCCTGCTGTATCGCTTCAAGTAAGGGTTGGACGGGCGCCCCGAGTTGGGCGGCTTGGGTGCCGTGTTGCCAGGACAAATCGTACTGTTGGCGCTGGAAATACAGGCTGGCCAGGGCGCTATGGGCTCTGGCGTGCTTGGGATCGTGTTGGATGGCGTGTTGGAGCGCCGATTGCATGACGTCTTCCTGGCCAAGTTGGGCAGCGGCAACGGCGAGAAAGTAATGGGCGTTCGCCATCTGTGGGGCCAGGTTAATTAACGCGCGAAATTGGGCGCGCGCGGCCTTGGCCTCGCCTTGCTGGAGATAGCCGATGCCGAGGTTCAGATGCGCCTCCACATGTTGGGGATCGAGGCGGAGGGTCTCGTGCAGTTCCCGTGTCATGCGATCGATATCCCCACGCGCGCCATAGGCCATGGCCAGGTTGTAATGGGCTGCTACGGAGGTGGGTTCGACACGTAGCGCAGCCTGAAACGCGGTGATGGCGCGGTCGATTTCTCCCTGTTCGGCATAGAGTGTGCCCAGATCGTTATGGGCGGCGACATATTGGGGATCGAGACGCAGGGCAGTGCGAAACTGCTGGGCGGCTTCCTCTGTGTTGCCATGTGCGGCTAATACGGCGCCAAGATTGTGATGGCCCTGGGCGCGGTCAGGTTGCAGCCGCACGGCGGCGCGATAGGCTTGCAAGGCTTCGTCCAATCGGCCGGTGCGAACGTAGAGGGAGCCCAGATGCGTATGCGCTTCGGCAAAATCCGGCGCGTGACGGAGGATAGCCTGAAATTGCGCTTCGGCTTGCGCTGTTTTGCCTTGCGCCGCATAGACTAAGCCAAGTCCTTGCTGGGCATCGATCAGATCGGCTTGGCGTTGTAGCGCCTGTTGGAAGTAGGTGCGGGCTTCGGCATAGCGCTGCGTTTGTAGCGCCTGCTTTCCCAAGCGATACAACGCTTCCGGAGCCTGAGGATCGAGACGGGCGGCGGCGTGATAGACTTCGCCGGCCAGTTCCTGCTGGGTATTGTCTTCGAGGTGAAAAGCAAACTGCATGAGGAAATTCGCATCGGGAAGCGTCTGGCTCATCTTGGTCAAAAGCATCCGCGCTTTCTCGCGCCGTCCTTGTTGCCAGTAAAGTTCGATGAGATATTGCTGGGCAATATAATCGTCCGGGGTGGCTTGTAAGACCTGTTGCAGCGCAGTGATCGCCGCTTCGGACCGGCCGGCCTGGTAATGCGCCATGGCGGTACGCTTGACTGCTGCCACATGATTGGCGTCAGTACCAGAGAGGGTAGGTGACGCGACGGCCCGTTCAGCGACGGCTTCCCCTTCACGCGCCACAAAGGTCGTGTTCAGTTGCACAGCCCGAAACACATCGACGCCCCCTGCCGGCCATGTGACCTCGAGCCGATCGATGGTCTCACCAGGCTGCAAGCCGAAGGTCAGGGCTAGCTCGCTCTGCGACAAATAGCTGCTTCCCGTGCGGACCATCGCCGTGAGCCGCCGCTGCGCCGTGTAGAGCCGCACACGCGCGCCAATCCCATCGCGATTGCTGTGTGTGCCCTGCGTCACGACGCGGAGAAAATGACGGTTGCGTGCGGTCTCATTACGCAGCAAGTAGGCGGGCCCCTGGTTCGCCGTGAGCAACAGATCGAGATCGCCATCGTTGTCGTAATCGGCATACGCCGCGCCACGGCCGATGAGCCGGGTATCGAGCCCGGTCCGGGAGGCTGGCGCGACCTCGGCAAAGCTGCCATCCCCGCGGTTGCGAAACAGTTGTGGGCGCTGGGCATAGGGCACATTGCGCAGGCGCTCTTCATTGACCACATGACCATTGACGAGAAAGAGGTCCTGCCAGCCATCAAGGTCGGCATCGAAGAAAAAGAGACCGAATGTCACCATGCGCAGCGTGGGACGCGCCAAGCCAGCGCGATGCGATTGTTCCGTAAACACGTCCGGTCGGTACGTGTCTCCCGCCCGCGCCTGGCAGTGCAAGGTCGTGGGCTGACCGGCAAAATTGCCAATGGCCACACACAACTGCGCATCGTTCTTGATGTAGGCCGCATCAATGCCCATGCCGGCAAAGGCCACACCGCCCTCGTCGAGCACCAGTCCCGATTGCACGCCAATTTCGCGGAAGGTGCCGCCGCCCTGATTGACAAAATACAGACTCGGCGTGAGATCGGTCGCTACCAGGACGTCAGGCCAGCCATCCCGATTGTCATCGATAATGGTCAGGCCCAGTACCCGAGCCTCCGGCGCGGCCATACCGGCCTCTGCCGTCACGTCGCCAAACCGGCCCGCGCCGAGATTACGGTAGAGCCGCA
The DNA here is from genome assembly GCA_965178525.1 of uncultured bacterium. GTDB lineage: Bacteria > Tectomicrobia > Entotheonellia > Entotheonellales > Entotheonellaceae > CBCXVS01. Next base: position 34,986 of record CBCXVS010000015.1, read on the forward strand.
AGCCTTGCCCGGGGAAATATTTGACAGCGCAGTAATCCTTTTGTGGCGTCCCATACGTGCAGTCGAGCGCCTCTTCCCGGCCGGGCTCCCACGCCACATATTGCCCGACGAGCAGATCAAGGCGGCCATCCCGGTCGACATCCACAAATGCGGCAGCAGTACTCCACGCCCCCTGCCGCAGTCCCGACGGCTCACTCACGTCGCGAAACGTGCCATTGCCCTCATTGCGAAACAGGCGCGTCTGTTGATAGCCGGTGATGAGCAGATCGGTATCGCCATCGTTGTCATAGTCCGCGGCAGCCATCCCCATACCATAGAGCGGCACGTTGAGACCACTCGGCTGGGTCACATCACGAAACGTGCCGTCTCCTTCATTGCGGTAGAGATGCATCGTGGGTTCCGGCGTGTGCCGCTGTTGCGGCCAGTGGCGCCCATTGACGAGCAAAATATCGATGCGCCCATCGCTATCATAATCAAAAAACCCGCCCCCGGCGCCCATCGTTTCCGGGTACCATTTCTGGCCCGTGGCCCCAGCCTCATGGCGGAAACGCAGCCCTGCCTCGATCGTTACGTCGGTAAAACGAATGGGCGCCACGGCAGGCGCGGGTACTGCTGACGACGATGTAGACGGAGTGGGCTCGGGTGGCGCCTCACCACAGCCCCCCAGGAAGCATCCTGCCAATGCCAGGGCGAGAAACATGCCCCGCCAGATCATGCGGCCACACGGCTGCACCTCATACGCATCCATGCTCGCTCAACCTCATCATGTCGTCCATGCCTCAGTCTGCTGAACGGCCCCTATGCAAATCCCTCCTTGCTCCGTCCAATCGTATGCTATAAGATCACTTCGCACAATAGAAGAAGTCTGTATGTGTATGGCATTGATTCGTGGGGTTATACCTTCGAATCCGTACGAAGCGGTCTCTGTCTCGGAAAGGAAGATCAGCATGCAACGTTCCAAATTCGGCGTGTGGGTACTGTCAGCCCTCATGCTTGTAGGACTCTGCACCGTCCCATTGGCAGTCATGGCGGAGGAGCCACAGCGTGGCGGCATCCTCAAAGTCGCCATTGCCGGCGATCCACCCAGCCTGGACATGCACCAGGAGCAAACCTTTAAAGTGTTGATTCCGATGTCGACATGCTACAATACGCTCCTGCGGTTCGACCCGCATGGGTTCCCCAAAATTATTGGCGACCTGGCCGAATCGTGGGAGGAGTCCGACGATGGTTTGGCCTACACGTTCAAGCTCTACGAAGGGGTGAAATTCCACGATGGCGAGGATATGACCTCGGCGGACGTCAAAGCCAGCTGGGACCGGATTGTCTCCCCGTCGCAGGGTGTAGCGAGTCCGCGGAAGAGCTTCTTTCAGATGGTCAAAAGCATTGAAGCGCCCGAGCGTTACCAGGTGGTGTTTCATTTGCACTACCCCTCCGCATCGTTCTTGTCGTTTGCGGCCCATCCTGCCAATCTGATCTTTGCCAAGAAAAACCTCGATCAGGATCCGCATTGGTACAAACAGAACGTCAACGGCACCGGACCGTTCAAATTCAAAAAGTGGGTACGCGGCTCGGCCCTGGAAGTCGAACGCAATCCGGATTATTTCCGCGAAGGGCTACCGTATTTAGATGGCGCGAAGTATTTCATGATCAAGGACCTCTCGGCCCGGGCCAAGTCGGTGCGCTCCGGACGGACGGATGTGGAATTTCGCGGTTTCCCCCCGGCGGAGGTCGAGGCGATCCAAAAGCAATTAGGCGACAAGGTGGTCGTGCGCTATCCCAAAATCATGGCCCATTGGGGTGTGGCCATTAACGTGGATAAAAAGCCCTTTGATGATGAACGGGTACGCAAGGCGCTGTCGCTCGCGATCAACCGCTATGACATGGCCAAAACCCTCTCGCCCTTGAGCGGTTTGGAGACGGTGGGCGGGTTGATTCATCCTGACGCGCCATGGGCTTTGACGCCGGAAGAACTGCAAGAATTGCCGGGCTTTGGCAAGGACCACGCAGCGAATATCGCAGAAGCCAAACGCTTGCTGAAGGAAGCGGGCTTGGAGAAAGGTTTTAAGGTCACCCTGACCAACCGTTCGGTTAAATTGCCTTACATCGATCTAGGTGTCTACATCGTTTCGGCCTGGAAAAAATTCGGTATTGATGCCGAGCATAAGCTCGAAGAAAGCGCGACGTGGAGTAAGACGCGGCGCAGCCGGGATTTCGAGCTCATGATTGATCCTTTCGGGTCGTCCGCAGCGGGGGATCCGGACGAAGTTCTGGTGAAGTTCCTCGGTGGCGCCTCACCGAACTGGGGGCGTTTCGACGATCCGAAGGTCAACGAGCTGTTCGAACAGCAAAAAGTCGAACGAGATCCGCAGAAACGCATCCAGCAGGTGCAGGACTTGCAAAAGCAAGTGATCAATAAAGCGTGGTGGCTCCCCGGCCTGTGGTGGACCCGTATTGAAGTGCGGTCGGCTCGTATCAAAAACTACGAACCGCATCACAGCCATTGGATGAACCGGCGCTTAGAGGATGTCTGGCTCGCCAAAAAATGATGAAAAGAAAATAGGATCCGCCAAGGATGCGAAGGGATGTAACCTTGGCGTCCTTGGCAGATGTTTCATGAGGAGGGATGAGGATGCGATGTTTCGCAAAGCGTGCGTTGTGCCTTAGCGTCTTGCTGCTCCTCACGCTGGGCGTTATCGCCTCTGCGGTGGCAGAGGAAGAGCCACAGCGTGGCGGCACTCTGAAAGTGTCAATTTCCGGTGATCCGCCTAGCCTGGACATGCACCAGGAGTCGACCTTCAAGGTCATGATCCCCATGGGCCCCTGCTACAATACGCTCATCCGTTTCAATCCGCACAAATGGCCCGAGATCGATGGCGACCTGGCCAAATCGTGGGAGCGTTCCGACGATGGCACGACCTGGACGTTTCGTCTGCATCAAGGCGTGAAATTTCACGATGGCGAGGAGATGACGTCTGCAGATGTCAAAGCCAGTTGGGATCGGATCGTCTTTCCCGACGGGACGGTGAGTCCGCGCAAGAGTCTCTATCAAGCAGTCAAAAGCATCGAGGCGCCCGACCCCTATACTGTGGTTTTCCACTTGCATTACCCGTCCGCATCGTTCTTTCCGTTGGTGGCGCGTCCGCATAACTTTATCTTTTCCAAAAAGTACCTCGATCAGGATCCGCACTGGTATAAACAGAATGTCAACGGCACGGGCCCTTTTAAGCTGAAGAAGTATGTACGGGGGTCATTTCTCGAAATCGAGCGCAACCCGAACTATTTCAAAAAAGGCCTCCCGTATATGGACGGGATCAAGTACTTCATGATCAAAGATCTCTCGGCCAGCGCCAAATCGGTGCGCTCAGGACGTACCGATGTGGAATTTCGGGGTTTTCCTCCGGCCGAAGTGGAGGCCATGGAAAAGCAGATGGGCGACAAGCTGGTGATACGCTATCCTCGTATCCTCATTCAATGGGGTGTCGCCTACAATGTCGAGAAGAAGCCCTTTGACGACGAGCGGGTACGGAAAGCCCTGTCACTCGCAATCGATCGCTACGATATGGCCAAGGTCATTGGTCCGTTGACCGGCTTGAACATCCAGGGCGGCGTTTTTCATCCGGATACCAAGTGGGCGCTGACACCGGAAGCGTTGCAGCAGATGCCGGGATTCGGCAAAGACCATGATGCCAACGTCAAAGAAGCCAAGCGCTTGCTAGCGGAAGCCGGCTTCCCGGACGGCTTTAAAACGTCCCTTCTGAACCGGTCGATGAAGCTGCCGTACATCGATTTCGGTGTGTACCTGGTGACGGCATGGAAGAAGATCGGGGTGGAGGCAGAGCACAAATTGGAGGAAAGCGCCACCTGGAGTAAGAGCCGGCGTGCTGGCAATTTCGAGATCATGGTGGATCCGTTTGGTTCCGTGGGTCTCGGCGACCCGGATGCGATGCTGACCAAATTTCTCACGGGCGGATCGGCGAATTATGCCTGCATCAGTGTTCCTGAGTTCGACGCCCTGTTCGAGAAACAAAAAGTTGAGCTGGATGAGGCGAAGCGCATCGAACTTGTCAAGCAGGCGCAGAACATTCTCCTGGAAAAAGCCTGGTGGTCCCCAGGGCTGTGGTGGACGCGGATCGAGGTGCGCGCGGCCAAAATCCGCAATTACGAACCGCTACACTTTCATCACATGAACCGCCGTCTTGAAGACGTGTGGCTCGCCAAGGAGTAACCTGGTTCTTGTACCATTGCCGCTCAGGCCCCCTCACGGCGAGGGGGCCTTTTGTGTATCTGCTAAAATACTCCTGAGTCGCACCTTTTTCCGAAGTATAGACGCAATTTGCCTGTCAATGGAAGAACGCTATCATGAACCACATCAGGTCCGCTCAAGCCGGGGCTGCTTGAGGTTCTATCCTTGGCGGCTTACCCCCTTATTCATCGTCTTCGTTGGAGCGCTGAGCGAGGTCCCGAATTTCTCGCATCATCGCGCTGGGCTTAACATGGTGAAAATCTCGAAGCAGCTCTTGAGCCATGACTTCTTTCACCGTTCGCTCTGAGGGCAGAGCCCGACTGCGGGTGCGAAGATAGCAGGTGAACGAGGCCCAAATCGATCCCTGAAGCTTCAGGGCGACGAGCTGGAGCATGCCCAACGCCACGCAGCCCAGCATCACGAAGCGCTCACATGCCCGCCAGGTCTGCTGTAGCGCTGGCAGATGTCGGGCCTCAGGCCGCTTGAGAGAGGCATTCTTTTTGGGCTTGCGAGAGTGACGCGGTATGTACCTGGACCAGGAGCGATAGGCGAAGGTCCCCAGGACGCCCTTGAGCATCGCAAACATGGTTTCGACGCGGACGCGGGCACAATAGAGTGGGATGGCCCTCAGCGGCTCCATGTTCAAATCACTACACATCAGGACAATGGGTCCGCGAGAGGTGATGGCAAAGATAAACCGCATCGGCCCTTTGATGGGCTTCCACATCAGGTTGAGAGCGAGGTAGGAGATGGTCTCCAGGCGGCCATAAACCTGGCGCGACGCCTGAAGAAACTGGGCCTCATCGGTTTCAAAGACATCCTTGAGTTTGACTTTGTCCCCATATTTCCGGGGTCGACCCGGAGGCGGCGAGGTTGGCACTGGGGGCTTAAGATAGGCGACACAGCTCTTTTTGGCTCGGGTTAAGATGGTGAGATAGGGTGGCTTGAGGGCAAGGGACCAAAGCGAGTTGGCGAGTTCAAACACGGCCTGGATGGAGAAAAAAGCATCTAAGACGAGGATCGCGGGGGTGTCATGGCGCGTGGCAAAGTCCAGAGCCATCTGCACGAGCTTGACGCCCTGAGTATCGCGCTCAGTGGTGCTGGCGTACCCAGGGGCAAGGTGAGCGAAGCCCTGGTGCAGACGGGCTTCGAGAGGTAGACAAAAGGCATCGGTAAGTGACCTGACGAGCACGCCCACGACGCCCCAGTAATGGCCCCGATAATAGGGGGGGTTACTCTGGGTTTCGCTGTCTTGATACAACGTGACGCCGCCGGGCATGCGCCGGGCATCCTTGACGACGGCGGTATGATCGCCGAGCCAGACGACTCGACCGTCGACGGTGACGGCGACCTGTTGACTCAAAACGAGGTGGCTCCAATGGCTGACGAGGTCACCGAGACACCAAGCGGAAGAGTGGAAAAAGTGTGAGAGACGGTGATAATCGGCCTCCTCCATGAGCCAGAATCGGCACAAGGAAGTGAGACTCTCAAGATGTGGCGTGCCGATGAAGCCGAGAATGACGATACAGAATGCGACCCAGGGGGGGTGTCGCAAAAAAAGAGGGCGAAAGGTGGCGAGGATTTGGTACAGATAGCTGAGAGCAAGCATGCGGTTCCCCTTGTGAGTGAATGGCTAAGGGAAACTTCATCGGATGCTTGCTCGATTTGCTCATCACTTCGATGTGCTCGAATCATGCCTCGACGTCCCCGATCAGATGTCAGAACTTATGACTCAGGAGTAAAGGAGCATGTCATGCCATATGTCACTCGGGATGGTGTTCGGCTCTATTACGAAGATCACGGCCAGGGGACACCGATCCTGCTGACCCATGGCTTCGCCGCGGCGACCGGCATGTGGCAGGGGCAGGTCGAGGCGTTTCAGCCGTCGTATCGGCTCATCCCGTGGGATATGCGCGGCCATGGCGCCAGCGACTGCCCCGAGGATCAGGACTTGTACAGCCAGGAGCATACGGTAGAGGACATGCGGGCGGTGCTGGACCATCTGCACATCGGCTAGGCCATCATCGCCGGCCATTCCCTCGGCGGCTTCATGTCCCTGGCGTTCCACGTGGCTTACTCGGAACGCGTACGCGCCTTGATCTTGCAGGGCTGCGGACCTGGCTACCGCAATCCCGAAGCGCGGGCCGCCTGGAATACCCAGGCTGAGCAACGCGCCCAGAGATTTGAAAAGCAAGGTCTGGAATCCGTTGGAGGCGGCGCGGAAGTGGGCGTCAGCAAGCGGGGTTCCGCGGCGGGTTTGGCCAAAGCGGCACGGGGTATTTTGGCTCAAGTGGATGCGCGCGTGATTGACCATCTGCCGCATATCCGCGTGCCGACCTGGATTGTCGCTGGCGAACGGGACACCCCGTTTCTCAATGGGATCCATTACATGGCTGGGCGCATTCCGAACGCGGCCAAGTTCATCATTGCCGATGCTGGACACGGCGCTAATGTCGAGCAACCGGCGGTGTTTAACGAGGCGATGCAGCGGTTTTTGGCTCAGCTCTGAGCACTTTACATATAGGGCGCCGAGTATCGCTTTGTCAGCCAATTGGAGAAACGCTATACCTAGGGAACGCCCCTTTGAAAGGTCAGGCTATGGATTCCAAAGGTCTCCTCGGCAGTTTATTCGATTTCTCCTTCACAGAATTCATCACAACACGTGTGATCAGTATTCTCTTTATTCTTGGTGTTATTGTATCCGGCATAGCCGCGCTCGGTTTCATCATCAGCGGTTTTGCATCCAGTGTCGGAACAGGTATTCTTTTCCTCATCCTCTCACCCATTATCTTTCTTATCTACGTGTTGCTAGCACGCATCTGGTGTGAAATGGTGATTGTCATTTTTCGCATTGCTGAAAACACGAGTCGTCTCGTTGATCAAAATAGGCCGGACACACCGTAGCCTCCCCATCCCGCAGGTAGGGTCTTGCAGCTCTACCTACCGGGCTCGGTAGAGACATGGCGCAGTGCCGCCAGGAGTTCCGCCACCGGAGCGCCCAAGCGTTCCGCTCGCCGGGCGTGTCGCCAGGCGCGATCGAATTGGCCTTGCTGGTAATGCAGCGAGCCCAGATAGACGTGGGCTTCCGCATGCTGAGGCTGCTCTTGTAAGACGTTTTGCAACGCCTTGACGGCGTCAGACAGCCGACGCGCCATCATGTACGCCAGCCCAAGACGATAGTGCACCTCGGCGCGATCAAAGGCATGCTCACGCTGCGGGCCGGCTTTTGGCGTGGTGAGCAGGGCTTGTAAGGTATCAATCGCCTCCTGCGGACGCCGGATGTCTAGCGCCAGAGCGGCGAGGTCGAGACGTGCGGCATGAAAATCGGGTTGCAGGCGTATAGCGGCGCGGAATTCGGTGAGCGCTTGCTCATGATCGCCTCGGCGCGCATACGCCACGGCGAGATTGTGCCGGGCTTCGGCCGTGTCGGGATGCTGCGCGACGAGTCGCCGAAAGGTCGTAATGGCCTCATCGAGCTGGCCCTGCGCCATGTAGAGCCGCCCCAGATGATTGCGCGCCACGGCCAAAGCCGGATCAAGCTCCAAGGCCCGGCGGAGATGGGTCAGCGCTTCTGTCCATTGCCCGTGTTCGGTGTAGGCTAGACCGAGGGTCTCATGCGCCGCGGCAAAGGCCGGGTACAGCCGCAACGCCTCTTGGATCGCTGCGATACCCCGATCGAGTTCGCCTTGCTCCAGGTAGGTGCGCCCGAGGTTGAAATGCGCGCTGGGGAAGGTCGGGTCAACGCGTACCGCCTCAATATAGAGCTGCTGCGCCAAACCGAGCAATCCGGATTCTTCGTAGCCACTCCCCTGCCGGTCGAGAAAATAGGCATCGGGAACGACTTCGGACAGTTGGCGCACCGTTTGCGCGGCCTTGTCTTTTTCGCCTTGACGCCAGTAGAGATCGGCCAGATAGCGATAGGGTACCGGCCCGTTCGGCCGGAGCGGCAAAGCCGCCTCAAACGCTGCAGCCGCCTCCGCATACCGTTCGGCTCGATAGGCGGTGATCCCGGTATGGATGTGGGTGAGATAAGCGTCATCACGCGGGGCCGTCGCCGGCGATTCGGCACGTTGCGCCACGGTCGCATCGGGCTGACGGCCTTCGACCACCTGCAGGGTCGTGTCTGCCGCCACATCGCGATAGACATCGACCGTCCCGGACGGCCAGGTAATCTCGACGCGCGTCGCGCGCGTCGCCTGCCCTAAGCCGAAATGCAGGAGAACATCATTCTGGGACAAATAACTGACCCCCGTTCGGACCATTTGCCGCCGTACCGTCGCGCCTGTGTGGACGCGCACGTCGGCCCCAATCCCGTCGCGGTTGCTCGTGCTCCCGGTTAAGCGTAGTTTTAAATAATGGGCCTGACGCGGTGTATCATTGCGTAAGAGGACAGCCGGGCCTTGATTCTGGCTCAGCACGATGTCCAGGTCGCCGTCGCCATCGTAGTCCGCATAAGCGGCGCCGCGGCCTACCCAATCACGGTCCAGACCACTCCCTGACGGAGTGGGTACTTCCCGGAACATGCCGGTACCGAGATTGCGAAACAATTGCGGGCGCTGGGCTCGGGGGGCATGGCGTAAGCGCGCTTCATCGACCACGTGGCCATTGACCATGAACAGGTCTTGCAAACCATCCAAATCGGCATCAAAGAAAAACAAGCCGAAAGTCACCGACCGGAGGGTGACGCGGCCGATACCGGTGCGCGCGGACATTTCGGCGTACAATTCCCGGTGAAACGTGTCGTCCTGGCGCATGCGGCAATGCAATGTGGTGGGCTCGCCGACGAAATTGCCGATGGCGATACAGAGCTGATTATCATTATGGGGATAGGCGACGTCAATCCCCATGCCGGCGTATGCGGCTCCCCCCTCGTCGAGTACGATGCCGGTGCGCACGCCCACATCTTCGAAGCGGCCATCACCAAGGTTGCGCAGCAACAGGCTCGGCGTGCCATCGCTGGCGACAAAGATATCCGGCCAGCCATCTTCATCATAGTCGAGAATAGCGGGCGCAAAGGCCCGTGTCCCGG
>CBCXVS010000016.1:0-43758 GCA_965178525.1 uncultured bacterium
TGCTTCGAATCGCTCTCTCGGAGGTCGGGTATCACTCGTACCGGATCCCCTGACTTATACGGTTTGGCTTTAGAGAGTTCCTTCACGTTCTTTTCAAGAACACGTGGCGCTACAGGTTGTCGAACAGTGGGCTTATTGTAGCCTTGACCTTCGGTTTGCGCCTTGCTCTCTTGCTGGCCTTCCGTCGTATCCTCTTTGAGATCCTCCATAACACGGACGGGATCGCCCGGTTTCCACCGCTTTACACCTTTATCGTCCGGGAGAGACTTCACATCGGATGGTTGTACTCGGGGCGTGCTCGGTTGCTGCTCAGTCATCTTCTTCCCTTCCACAGGTTGTGCGAACACTGCAAGCGGAAGTAAAATACTCGCCGCCAATAACCACTCATAAAACCAACACTCACGAGATCGAATGGCCAAACGAGGTATCGAAGTGGTGTGCGATTTCATCATTGACCTCTGATATGATGGGGTACGAAGCTTGTCCCTGATTGCCGCGAGCCTACCATGAGAGCTAACAACAAAAGGCCTAACGATATTTCCACATCCGGACAATGTCAAACATACGGCGGTGTCTCGTGGCAACCCTGTTGAAGACCGTGACGGCGCACCGTGTCAGAGGAAAAACATGAATTTAGTTTTGTTCGGGCGTTTACCGAGGAAGTTGTTCCAAGAGTTCCCAGCGCGCATAAGCTGTTTCCAACTCGTACGCAATGGCAGTGAGCCTGGCTTTGACGTGTACGATTTCATCACCGTCTTGACGGTAGAGAGACGGATCGGACATGACGTGATACAGCTGTTCCTGCTCGGCTTCGAGGGCCTCGATTTGCTCCGGCAAGGCTTCCAGCTCGCGGCGCTCTTTATAATTCAAGCGGCGTGGGCGCTCCGGCGATGGCTTGACGTCCTTCGCCGCGCCTTTGACGGGTTTGGCCGGCGCCGGTGGCCGGCGTTGCCGTAACCAATCGTCATAGCCGCCGACGTATTCACCGATCTGCCCGTTGCCTTCCAGCACGAGGGTACTGGTCACGACGTTGTTCAGAAAGGCGCGATCGTGACTCACGAGCAACACCGTACCGGGGTAGTCCAGCAGCAGTTCTTCCAAAAGTTCAAGCGTTTCGGCATCCAGGTCGTTGGTGGGTTCATCGAGCACTAAAACATTAGACGGCTTGGTGAAGAGCTGCGCCAGCAGCAAGCGGTTCCGTTCGCCCCCCGAGAGCATCACCGCCGGGCTGCGGGCGCGGTCCGGAGCAAAGAGGAAATCCTGCAGGTAACTGAGAACATGCCGGGATTTCCCGTTGAACACGATGGTGTCGCGGCCGTGTGCAACATTTTCCTGCACCGTTTTGTCGTCGTCGATCTGTTCGCGGAGTTGATCGAAGTACGTCGTTTCCAACCGCGTTCCGAGACGCACACGGCCCTGGTGCGGTGTCAGTTCTTTCAGGAGCAAGCGCAGCAAGGTCGTTTTCCCGGCGCCGTTGGGGCCGAGAATCCCCACCTTGTCGCCCCTCAGGATCGTGGTTGAGAAGCGCTGGATGAGCGGTTGGTCATCATAGCTGAAGCTGACATCCTGGGTCTCGATGACCAGTTTGCCCGAGCGTTCGGTGTCCTGCGCCTGCAGACGTCCCGCGCCAGGTTGCTCGCGCCGCGCTTGCCGCATGTCCCGCATCTGCTGCAAGGCGCGAACGCGGCCCTCGTTGCGGGTGCGCCGTGCCCGGATACCTTGCCGAATCCACGCCTCTTCCTGGGCCAATTTTTTGTCGAATTGCGCCCATTGCTCTGCTTCGACATCGAGCATCGCCTGTTTACGTTGAACAAACGTATCGTAGTTGCAAGACCAGTCGGCGAGCCGTCCCCGGTCCAGCTCGATGATCCGCGTGGCGAGTTTCCGTAGGAGCATGCGATCGTGTGTGACGAAGAGCAGCGTGGCGTTGCGGCGCAGGAGAAAGGTTTCCAGCCAGGTAATCGAATCGATATCCAGGTGGTTAGTGGGCTCGTCCAGCAACAACAGATCCGGATTGTTCACCAGAGCGCGGGCCAGGAGCGCCCGCCGTTTCAGACCACCAGAGAGATGTTCGAACGCTGCGTCAGCATCGACCCGCAGTTGTTTGAGCACACTTTCGGCCTGCTGCCGATGCTGCCACAAGCCGTCGGCATCCATGAGCGCGCTGTCGTGCCCGTGAGCCACGACGATATCCAATACCATCCCTCGGATATCCGACGGCACATGCTGCGGCAAATGCCCGATCCGAATGCCCTGTTGGCGGAGGATATCACCGCTATCGGGCGCGAGGTCACCACGGATCACTTGCATCAGGGTCGACTTTCCCTCGCCGTTACGGCCCATAAGACATGCCCGCTCGCCGGGCTCGAGATGGAGGGTGACATGCTCTAGCACCGGCGGACCACCAAAGCTCACACTCACATCTTGCATACTGATGAGTGCCATACCTGACCTCGTCTCACATCATACCGTTGACAAACCATCTGAGCGCCAGGCACACTGTCCACTCACACGACACCGGAACGTGCCACGGAACGGCGCGACAATAGGGCCGCAGCCCATATGAACGTGTGACTGACCCTGCGGGAACACGGGTCGCGCGTCGCTGATACTAGCGCTTGAGCATAGGGCAGAGAAAGACGGATGGCTGGAATCCATGTGTATCGTCTGTACACTCTATTATACTCTGAAACGGATTGTGTTTCAGGTATGAACTGCCCGAGATGACCGATGCAGCGCGAAATTCTTTGCATCTTTTTTGCCGTCTCTATCGTCTCTCCATACGGAAGAGCGCTATAATTCCTTTCTCGCCCAAAACGCCGACGAGGAGCGGCTGGGTCGAGAGGGGCCGAGTGAAGGTGGGGAGGCGTGAAGACCCATTCAAGAAAAATTGCCAGATGATGCATGGAGAGCCTACTGTATGCAAATGGGCATGATTGGTTTAGGACGCATGGGCGGAAATATGACGGAACGCTGCCTGCGTGGTGGACACGAGATCGTGGTCTATGACCGGAATGCCGAGACCGTTGCTTCGTATGTGACCAAAGGCGCCGTGGGCACGGCATCCGTGGTGGATTTAGTCAGCAAGTTACGCCCACCGAAAGCGGTGTGGTTGATGCTGCCCGCGGGCGCGGTCACCGAAGCCGCCGTGACGGAAGTCAGCGCTCTGCTCGAGACCGGTGACATCGTCATCGACGGTGGCAACTCCATGTTCAAGGACGACGTCCGACGCGCCCTGGCCCTGCAGGAGCCGGGTATCCATTATGTCGATGTGGGGACCAGTGGCGGTGTCTGGGGAATCGACCGTGGGTATTGCATGATGATTGGCGGATCGAATGAAGCCGTGGCCCATCTCGACCCGATTTTCAAAACCCTTGCTCCTGGCAGAGGAGATGAAATTCCGCGTACGCCAGGCCGTGACCACATGGGGGGAACAGCCGAGGAGGGCTATATCCACTGCGGACCGGCTGGGGCCGGCCATTTCGTCAAGATGATCCACAATGGCATCGAGTATGGCTTGATGCAGGCGTATGCCGAAGGTTTTGATATCATCCGGAATGCCAATTCGCCAGAGGTGGATGAAGCGCATCGTTTCGACTTCGATCTGGCTGACATCGCCGAAGTCTGGCGGCGCGGCAGTGTGGTGGGCTCGTGGTTGTTGGACCTGACGGCGATGGCGCTGATCGAAAGCCCCGATCTCTCGGATTATACCGGGTTCGTGCAGGACTCGGGGGAAGGCCGCTGGACAGTGCAGACGGCCGTTGAGGAAGCCGTACCGGCGGAGGTGCTGTCGGCCGCGCTCTATACCCGCTTCCGCTCCCGCCAGGAGCATACCTATGCCGAGAAGTTATTATCGGCCATGCGCTACAAATTCGGAGGTCACGTCGAACGTGCGGCTGGTGGGTGAGAATCTCGTGAGGCAGAGGAGGAGAGCCGACAATGGAAGCAAACCGCATCGGAACGTTGCCGGAAGACTGTCGTCCCGCGGACGTCCCGGAGATCCCTGTGTGCTCGTTATCTTCGGCGCCTCTGGGGATTTGACCCAACGCTTGCTCATTCCCTCGCTATACAATCTCGCCCGCAACGGTCTCTTGCCCAAGGACTTTGCCGTCGTGGGCATGGCGCGCCGAGAGATTAGCAACGACGACTTCCGGAGTACTATGCGAAGCGCCATGCACGAGTCAACCCGGGTCGGCACGGTCGACCCGGCGATTTGGGACGATCTCGAACGGCGTCTCTATTACCTGCAGGCAGCCTATGATGATGCAGCAGGCTATGCCCGGCTGGCGCAGCTCTTGGAGCAGTGCGACCGTGACCATCAGACTCAGGGCAATTACATCTACTATCTGGCCACACCGCCAACGGTTTTCGCCGAAATCGTGCTGCAATTGGGGCGAGCCGATCTGGCCGAGGAACGGGAAGCCGAGAGCCGAGGCTGGCGCCGCATCGTCATCGAGAAGTCTTTTGGCCGTGATCTGGAATCGGCACGGGCGCTTAACCTCGTGGTGCAGACGCACTTTGCCGAGCATCAAATCTACCGTATCGATCATTATCTCGGCAAAGAGACCGTGCAAAACGTCTTGGTGTTTCGCTTTGCCAACGGAATGCTCGAACCGGTCTGGAATCGCCGCTATATCGACCATGTGCAGATCACGGTGACCGAAACGGTTGGCGTCGAAATGCGCGGCGGCTATTATGAGCAGGCCGGGCTGGTGCGTGATGTGATGCAAAATCATATTTTGCAACTCCTGGCGCTGGTGGCGATGGAGCCGCCGTACTCCTTCGAGTCCGATGCCGTCCGGGACGAAAAAGCCAAGGTCCTGCATGCGCTCCAACCCCTGAGTCATGAGATGGTGTTGACGACGCACGCGGCACGCGGCCAATACGGCGAAGGATCAGTTGACGGGCGACGCTTGTCCGCCTATCGGAGTGAGCCAAACGTTTCGCCCACCTCGAGCATCGAGACGTATGCCGCCGTCAAGCTGCTCATTGATAACTGGCGTTGGGCCGATGTACCGTTCTATTTGCGTTCGGGCAAGGCGCTTCCCAAGCGGCTGACAGAAATTGTCATCCAGTTCCGGCAAGCGCCGCACATGCTGTTCGGCAAAGCCGCCGTCAAGCAGTTTCAGCCCAACCGTCTGGTCTTGCATATCCAGCCCCGCGAAGGGATCTCCTGGCAATTCGAAACCAAGGTGCCTGGGCCGACCGTGCGTATGAAGACGGTGAGCATGGATTTTGATCATGACGACTTCTTTGGAACGGAGCCCAGCACCGGCTATGAGACGCTGTTGTATGACGCCATGGTTGGCGACTCCACACACTTTCAGCGCAGTGATTTCGTGGAAACGGCATGGGAGATTGTGTCCCCGATTCTGGATATCTGGCACAACGTCCCCGAGCGCAACTTTCCCAACTACCCGGCGCGGAACGCGTGGGACCCGCCGGAGGCCGACGAGTTGATGCGGCGTGATGGCCGCGACTGGCGACCGTTGTAAATTCTAAGAAGCTCTCAGCTCTCAGCTCTCAGCTTAGGAGCCACAAAAATGGGATATCAGCTTTTTACAGCTCGTTAGAATGCTTTTTCCCAAAGCTGAGAGCTGACAGCTATAAGAGGAGACCATGAGCAAATTTATCGAAGAACGGAAGCGGCCACAAACCGACCAGGCATTTGCTGCGCCATCGCTGTACGGTCTGCACCGTGAACATACCTATGCCGGCGCGCTCAGCTTTTTGCGCCGGCGCTACACCAAGGACCTGACTGGCGTGGATATCGCAGTGGTCGGCGTGCCCTATGATCTGGCCACCACCAACCGCCCCGGCACCCGCTTTGGCCCCGCCGGTATCCGTGCCGCTTCTGCCCTGATGGCCAATCTGACCCCCTGGCCCTGGGGGTTTGACCCGACCGAACGGCTGGCCATCATCGATTATGGGGATTTCAGCTTCGACTACGGCCGTCCGCAAGGCGTTCCCGATGAGATCACCGCACAGGCGGAGGCGGCTCTAGAGCAGGGCGTCTCCCTGC
The DNA here is from genome assembly GCA_965178525.1 of uncultured bacterium. Taxonomy (GTDB): domain Bacteria; phylum Tectomicrobia; class Entotheonellia; order Entotheonellales; family Entotheonellaceae; genus CBCXVS01. The sequence goes on from CBCXVS010000016.1 coordinate 6,023, forward strand.
TCGCCATGGGCGGGGATCACTTCGTCTCGCTGCCGCTGCTGCGCGCTTATGCCAAGCGCCATGGCCCACTCGCCCTGGTGCACTTCGACGCTCACTCCGATACATGGCCGGATGAGGAGGGCCGCATCAGCCACGGCACCATGTTTTTCCACGCCGTCAAGGAAGGCATTATCGATCCGTCCTGCTCGGTGCAGATCGGCATCCGTACCTACAATGCCGATCCCCTCGGTATCACCTAGCTAGACACGGATTGGGTGTATGAGTACGGCCCCCAGGCAACCCTCGCCGAGATCAAGCGTATTGTTGGCGACCGCAAAGCCTATCTCACCTTTGATATTGACTGCCTCGACCCCAGCTTTGCGCCGGGTACCGGGACGCCCGTGCCGGGCGGGCTGACCACGCAGCAGGCGCGGGCTTTGTTGCGCGGGCTGGATGGCATCGACTTTGTCGGTATGGATCTCGTGGAGGTGGCGCCGCCTTACGATACGGCCGAGGTGACGTCGCTCGCTGGCGCCACGCTGATGCTGGAATATCTGTGCTTGCGGGCCAAGGATATGCCGGTGAAGGACGACACATAGACCGGGAAGATGGATATGAAACCTCACCTCTCGCCTGCTCAGCGGCGTCATCTCCAGCGCTATGCGCAGGGAGATATCGAAGGCTACAAGAACACGAAGTCGGAACAACGGCTGCTCGACCTCGGGTTTATCGAGCGCTGTGACACGATTGTGCGGTATACCGAAACGGTCACCTGGACGATTTACAAAGCGCGTATTACGCCGGCAGGGAAACAATTTCTGGCGGCGCAATGACCGATGCAAATCGGCCTCATGGCCGACACCCATATTCTGGAAGGGTGAGGCGCCGGCGCATGGATGGCCAGGTATTTCCGACAGTCCATGCCGTATCGTGCAATGTCGAGCCATTCTGCCGTATAATCATCAGTCATGAACACTACACCCTTTCGCTCCGGATTTGTGACCATCATCGGTGAGCCCAACGTCGGCAAGTCGACGCTGCTCAACGCCATTGTAGGCACCAAGCTGGCGATTGTCTCGCCCAAGCCCCAGACGACGCGCCATCGCATCCTCGGGGTGAAAAATCAGCCCAACGCCCAACTTATCTTTCTGGACACGCCCGGCATTCACCAACCTCGCTCCCGACTCAATCGCTATATGATGCAAGCGGTGACCGAGGCTCTGGACAGCCCGGAGGTCATTCTCTACATGACGGATGTGACCCGGAATCGCTATCCTGATCTGGCATTTCTGCGGCGTCACCTCGACGGGCGGGACGTGCCGGTCTTCTGGGTCCTCAACAAAATCGATGCGATTCAGCCACAGGACGTGTTGCCGCTCATCGCGGCATGTGAGGACACGGCGTCTTTCGCCGAGGTCTTCCCGCTGTCGGCGCAGCGCGGCGACAATATATCAGAACTGCTCGGGCGTCTTCAGGAGATGCTGCCGGAAGGGCCACGGTATTTCCCGGCGGATATGCCGACCGATCGCGACGAACGCTTTCTCATCGCCGAACTGATTCGCGAACAGGTTTTGTACCAGACGCATGAGGAAGTGCCCCATGCCGTGGCCGTGGCCGTGGAGACGATGCAGGAACGCCGGGATGGCGGGGTGGAGATCGATGCCTGCTTGATCGTCGAACGGGCGTCGCAGAAGGGGATTCTCGTGGGGCGGCAGGGCCGCATGATCAAAGCGATTGGCACACGAGCCCGGCAGGCGATTGGCCGCATGCTGCGGTGTCCGGTGCACGTGCGGTTGCTGGTACGCGTGAATAAGCGCTGGCGCGACCGTGATGCCGCCTTGCGTGATCTGGGCTTCAATTAAATGCGGCATGCGGCACGCGGCATGCGGAATAAAAAGCATGACGGATAGGCATTCTCAAAGCTAACAGCTAACAGCTAATAGCTTGCAATGAGGTCAACCGGCGTGGCGCTTTATCGTAGTGATGCGTTTATCTTGCGGACGTATAAACTGGGCGAGTCGGATCAGATCATTGTGTTCTTTACGGAAGCATATGGCAAGGTGCGTGCAGTGGCGCGGCGCAGTCGGAGTGCACGGCGGCAGACGGCGAGTTATTATCAGCCGTTGATGCTCGTGCATGCCATCCTGTTCGGACGCCCATCTCAGGCGCTGCATCGGATCAATAGCGTCGATATTGTGCAGGCATTTCGGGCCTTGCGGGAGGACTTCACGGCGTTGCGTGGCGGTCTCTATATGACGGAGCTTATCGATGCGGCGACGCGTGAACGGGAGCCTGCGCCGGAGTTATTTGCCCTCTTGCGGGCGGGGTTGGAGCAGTTGACAGAGACGGCCAGTGCTGACCCACTCTTGCGCCTGTTTGAAGTTCAGCTCTTGGCGCTCATTGGGTACACCCCGCAGGTGTTTTATTGTGCGCACTGTACGCAAGACGTGACGACGGACGACACGACGTTCAGTCTGTCCTTGGGGGGCCTCCTGTGCCGGAACTGCATGGCGCCGGAACGGCGGACCTTGACGCTACAGTCAGAGACCCTGGCCTATTTGCGTGAGGTAATCATGAATCCTGATGAGGTCCCGCTGCCGCCGCATGACGTAGCGATTCGGCAAGAGATTGAACAGGTGCTGCATCAGCATCTCACTACGTGTCTCGGACGTGAGCTGAAATCGTATGCGTTCTTGCATCTTTAGTAAAGGCTAGATTTTGTGTGCCCGAGTACCTATACTCTGACGGACAAAGACACCGCATCACAAACGCGCATTTCATCTTGGTAAGGGGCGGGCATAGTGGAGAATTATAAGGAAGCGGTCGCCCGGTGTTTGACCGCACCGTTAGGCAAATCGATCGACGAAGTCGCCGCCATGTTGCGGTTGCCACCGGAGCCGGACTTGGGCGATTATGCCTTTCCCTGCTTCACACTGGCAAAGGAATGGCGCCAAGCGCCGCCTCAAATCGCCGCAAAGCTTGCGGCGGAGATGACGTTGCACGAACCGGTCGCAACCGCGCGGGCGCATGGTCCCTACCTGAACTTTACTCTGGATGATGACGTCATAAGCCGACAGGTCATCGAACAGATTCTCGATGCTGGCGATCGGTACGGGCAGGGCGACGAAGGACGTGGCCACCAGGTCGTTCTGGATTACTCCAGCCCCAATATTGCGAAGGAATTGGCGTTTCATCATATTCGCTCGACCATGGTCGGCCATGCGCTGAAGCAGATTCTGCGTGCCCGGGGCTATGCCGTGGTAACGGATAACCATCTCGGCGATTGGGGTACGCCGTTCGGCATGCTCATCGCGGCCTACAACCGCTTGGGCTGGGATGCACACGCCGAGGTCGAAGATATTGTGCAGCTCAATGCGCTCTATGTGCGCGGCAGTCAGAAAGCGAGGACAGACCCGGCGTTTGCAGAGGAAGGTCGGCGCTGGTTTCAACGCCTGGAAGCCGGCGATGCAGAGGCGCGGCAGCGGTGGAACTGGTTTGTCGAGGTGTCACTGGCGGAGTTTCAAAAGGTGTACGATCTGCTGGGGGTGTCGTTTGACCATATCCTGGGCGAATCTTTTTATGAGCCCTACATTGACGAGACGAGCCGGCTCCTCGAAGAGAAGGGCCTCTTGACGGAGAGCGACGGGGCGCATGTCGTCGATCTGTCGGCATATGATATGCCGCCATTATTGGTAAAGAAGCAGGACGGTACCACGCTCTACAGTACGCGCGATGTGGCCACGGCGCTCTATCGGCAGCGGAAATGGCAGTTCGATACCTGCCTCTATGTGGTCGATATCGGTCAGAGTCTGCATTTCAAGCAACTGTTCAAGGTGTTGGAGTTGGCGGACTATGCGTGGGCGCAAAGCTGTCATCATATCCCCTTCGGCCTCGTCTTGCAGAAGCATCCGGAGACCGGTAAGTGGGAAAAGGGCTCCACGCGCCAGGGCAATGCCTCGCTGCTGAAGACGGTGTTGGAAGACGCCATCATGATGGCGCGGCAAAAGATTGCGGAGAGTAATCCCGATCTGCCAAATCCGGACGATGTGGCGCGTCAGGTCGGCGTGGGGGCCGTGGTCTTCAACGATATGCGGCACCGCCGTGTACGCGATGTGAAGTTTGATCAGGAAGCCATCCTCAATCCGTACGGCGAAACTGGGCCATACATGCAATATACGCATGCCCGGTGCGCCAGCATCTTAGCAGCAGCGGCGGTGGCCCCTGGCGTTGACGTCGACTATACGCTTTTGCGTGAGCCGGAGGAGCGCGCTTTGGTGCGCAAGTTAGCTACCTATCCTGAGGTGGTGGCGGAAGCGGCGCGCGAGTGGGAACCTTCGATCGTGGCGCAGCACTTGCTGGCCCTGGCGGCGGATTTCAATAGTTACTGGGCCAGGGGCAACAAAGACCAAGTCATGCGGATTCTACGGCAGGATGCGCCGCAGGTCACCGCGGCGCGGGTGGCGCTGACGGCGGCGTTGCGCCTGGTGCTGAGGAATGGGCTCCGCTTGTTGGGCGTGCCGACGCCGGACGCGATGTAGGAATCCGAAGGAGGTAGGAGGGGCATGGCGAGTAAAAAGCAGCCCGATTTGGGAAGTGTGCGGCCGACACGTCCCAGAGGGTGGATGTTGAGCCGGTTCCAGGTCGTGTTGACGTTGTGTGCAATGGCGGTCAGCCTGGCGCTCGTTTTTGGCCTGGGCTTTCTCTTGGGGCTTTGGTATCAGGCGAATGAGCAGATCATGCCTCCGAGTGATGCGGTTGCGCTTGCCGAGGAGCAATTGAAGCAGAAGCCCGCGCCCGCCTCTGCGAAGGAGATGACGTTTTACTCGACGTTAACGGAGCGTGAAGCCACGCCAGCACCGCCTGTGGCGCCCGAGACGACGGTAGAGGAGACGGCCGCTGTCGAGAAACCGCCGCCACTGCCTAGGAAAAATCCTGCGGCAGACCGGCCACTCGCACCCGTGGCGGACCGTCTTGAAAAGCGTCCGCCGCCCGCAACGCCGGTGGCCGCAGTGGCGCCCGTACCGTCATCGAGCACGTTTTATAGTGTACAGGTGGGGAGTTTCCGGGAGGCGAAGTCGGCGCAACGGCTGCAACAGCAACTGGAACAGAAGGGGTATGCGGCGCGGACACATCGGGTCACAGTGCCTGGCCAAGGACCGTGGTATCGCGTCCGTGTCGGGCGCTTTGCGCAGCGGGCAGAGGCTGACCGGATGGCACAGCGTCTGCATACCCGGGAAAGCATCCCCGTATTGGTGATGTCAGAGTCGCCATAAATACTGACCTGGGCATATTTACCCTATATTGGTATGAGGCCGTCTATGCAAAGCTTTGCGCGTATCGACCGTTTGCCTCCCTATGTCTTTGCCGTGATCGATGAATTAAAACTGCAGGCCCGCCGTGCCGGCGAAGATATCATTGATTTCGGTATGGGCAATCCGGACAATCCTCCCCCCCAAGCGATTATTGATAAGCTGTGTGAGGCCGTCAATAAGCCGCATAATCATCGCTACTCCTCATCGCGTGGGATTACCAAGCTGCGGCTAGCGATCGCCAATTACTACCAGCGTCATTTCGGCGTCGACCTCGATCACGAACATGAGGTCGTGGCGACGATTGGCGTGAAGGAAGGGTTCTCGCATCTAATGTGGGCCATTGTCAATCCGGGCGATCTCGTGGTGGTGCCGACTCCGGCCTATCCGATTCATATGTACGGCCCGATTTTTGCCAATGGCGATATTTTGCACGTCCCAATCGGCTCAGCGGATGAGTTGCTGGATGAGTTGCAGCGGGCCTGTTTGCGGCACTGGCCGCGTCCGAAGGTCCTGATTCTCAATTTCCCGCACAATCCGACCGCGACCTGCGTTGATGTTGACTTTTTCCGCCAGGTGGTCGATTTTGCCCGCGACCATGACCTCGTCGTGGTGCATGATTTTGCCTACGCGGATCTCGTGTTCGATGGCTATCAGGCTCCCAGTTTGCTACAAGCGCCTGGCGCCAAGGACGTGGGGATCGAATTTTTTTCCATGTCGAAAAGTTTCAACATGCCGGGGTGGCGGGTTGGTTTTGCTGTTGGCAATCCGACTCTAGTGGGCGCTCTACGCAAAATTAAAAGTTATCTGGACTATGGCATTTTCCAGCCGGTACAAATTGCCAGTATCATCGCTCTCAATGAGATGGAGCATGAAACGGAGACCATCTGTGATCTCTATCAGCAGCGGCGTGATACCCTAGTGCAGGGGTTGAACCGGATTGGCTGGCCGGTCAGGCTGCCGCAGGCGACGATGTTTGTATGGGCCAAAATTCCCGAGACGTACCAGGCGATGGGCTCGGTGGAGTTTTCCAAACATGTCTTGAAAGAGGCGAAAGTCGCGGTATCACCAGGTATTGGCTTTGGCGAAGGCGGGGATCAGTATGTGCGCTTTGCCTTAGTGGAGAATGCCCATCGCACGCGCCAGGCCCTACGCGGATTGCGGAAATTGTTCTGAGATGCAGCAGGTATGGGAGAGGAACGCCGAGACGTATGCAAACGATTCAGGTAGGACTAATTGGCTTTGGGACCGTGGGTACTGGCGTGGTGCAGATTCTACAGCAACAAGCGGATCTTATCGCCTCACGGCTGGGCGCTAAGCTCGCCCTGACTCGAATCGCGACACGGACTCCCGAGCGTCCGCGGGACGTGCCGGTGCCTGCCGGGCAAGTGACGGCAGACGTGATGGCGGTGTTGCGCGATCCGGATATTGCCATTATTGTCGAGTTGATAGGGGGTTACGAACCGGCACGGACCTATCTTTTGGAGGCGCTGCAGCAGGGCAAGCACGTGGTGACCGCGAACAAGGCGTTGTTGGCGCAGCACGGCCAGGAACTGTTCGAAACGGCCCGGGGGCAGGGTGTCGACATCGGCTTTGAGGCCAGCGTCGGCGGCGGTATCCCCATCATCCGCACGATCAAGGAAGCGTTTGTGGCCAATCAGTTCCTGGCCATTTCCAGTATCATTAATGGGACGACGAATTATATCTTGAGCCGCATGAGTGACCAGGGCTTGGGGTTCCAAGAGGCTCTCCAGGAAGCTCAGGATTTGGGCTATACCGAGGCGGATCCGTCGTTTGATATCGATGGCATTGATGCGGCCCAGAAACTCGCCTTGTTAGCCTCGCTGGCTTTTGGCACATGGGTGCCGCAAGAGGCGGTGTATACGGAGGGTATTGCCGCGTTGACGCAGCTCGATATTGCGTATGCCAGGGAGCTGGGTTATGGCGTCAAACTCCTTGCCCTGGCTAAGCGAGACGCGGAGCAGCTGGATGTGCGTGTGCATCCGGCTCTGGTGCCAGCGGAAACGGAATTGGCGAGTGTGCATGGGTCGTACAATGCGATTTCCATCACCGGCGATATGGTCGGCCGCAACATGCTCGTCGGCCGGGGTGCCGGCGCGCTGCCGACCGGGAGTGCCGTGGTTGGGGATCTGGTGGATGTCGCACGCAACGTGCTCAAAGCCAGTAGTGGCCGGGTGCCGCCTCAGGGGTATGAGACCGCCAGCCATGGCGCGCTGCCGCTCAAGGATATCAAGGCTATTGTGTGCAAGTATTACTTGCGCTTTCAGGTGCTTGATCACCCCGGTGTGCTTGCGGCCATTTCCGGAATTTTGGGTGCAGAAGACATTAGCATCGAGTCGGTGATTCAGAAGGGACGCGGGGTCGCGCAAGGCGATACCGTGTCCGTGGTGATGATGACGCACGAAGCCCAAGAGCGCCACATGAGCCAGGCGTTGCAGGCGATCCGGACCTTGCCCAGTGTGCAGGGCGAGACCATGCGCATCCGCGTGGAGGCGAGTGATGACCCCTGATTGCGGATTGCGGATTGCGGATTGAAGGCTTTTTTTCCAAAAGCTGAGAGCTAACAGCTGACAGCTAAGAGCTAAAAACATGAGCATCGTGGTGCAAAAATACGGTGGGACTTCGGTTGGGAGTATCGACCGTATCCGTGCTGTGGCTGCATGTGTGCAACGGGCGAAGCGGGCTGGGCATGACGTCGTGGTGGTGGCATCCGCCATGGCTGGGGAGACGGACCGGCTTCTGCAGCTCGCGCATGCGGTTTCCGACGCGCCGGACTCCCGTGAACTCGATATGCTCCTGGTGACCGGTGAGATGGTATCGATTGCGTTGCTCGCCATTGCTCTGAAAGAAGTTGGCTGTCAGGCTGCCTCGTTTACCGGTACGCAAGGGGGCATTGTAACCGATGATGTCCACACGCAGGCGCGGATTAAACAGGTGGAGGCGACGCGGGTGCGCCAGGCTTTGCAAAAGGGTGTGGTGCCTGTCGTGGCCGGCTTTCAGGGCGTCAGTGAGTCACAGGATTTGACGACGCTGGGCCGTGGTGGCTCCGACTTAACGGCCGTCGCCCTGGCTGCGGCACTCGGCGCAGAGGTCTGTGAGATCTATACCGATGTCGATGGGGTCTACAGTGCGGATCCCAATGTGGTGCCGAATGCCCGCCGGTTAGCGCGGATTTCCTATGATGAAATGCTTGAACTGGCGCGCTTGGGGGCGAAAGTGTTACAGGCGCGTTCCGTACTTTTTGCCAGGAAGTACGAAGTTCCGATCGTCGTCAAATCGTCGTTTATCGAAGAAGCGGAGGGGACCTTGATCACCAAAGCGGATCAAGATATGGAGCAAGTGGTGGTCGCGGGTGTGGCCGCGGATAAGAACCAAGCCAAAATTACCCTGACGCGATTGCCTGACCGCCCTGGTATTGCGGCGAGACTGTTCGGAGGGATCGCGCAAGCGAACATTGTCGTGGATATGATTATTCAGAACGCCAGTGAGGGCGGGTTGACCGATATTTCGTTTACCGTGTCGCGCCCCGAGGCCCAGCAGGCGCTGGCGTTTGCCCGGCAACTGTTGGGCGAGCTAGAAGCTGAGGAGGCCACGTTGCAAACGGACATTGCCAAGGTGTCCATTGTCGGGGTCGGGATGCAAAGCCATTCGGGCGTGGCGGCACGTATGTTTGAGGCATTGGCGGCTGAAAATATTAACATCTTGATGATTAGTACGTCGGAAATTAAAGTCTCCTGTGTCATTCAGGATAAGTATGCAGAACTGGCCGTGCGCATCTTGCATGATGCCTTCCAACTCGGTGAAGGCGCAACGGTCTAAGTGCTGCACACTGCAAATGAAGGGCTGTTAGCTGTTAGCTAAAAAAGAAGAGACGAGATTTCCTCTTCCAGAGTTGTCGCTTATAGCTAAGAACTTTATGGTACCCCTGTTGACGTCATGGGGTGGTACTAAAATTGGAATACATTGCCAGAGGGCGGTCATGACACGCAAAAAATATATCTATCTGTTTGCCAATGGGAAGGCGGAAGGCCGAGGAGAGTGGCGTGATTTGTTAGGCGGCAAAGGCGCTGGCCTGGCCGAGATGACGTCTCTCGGGATTCGGGTGCCGCCGGGATTTACAATTTCGACGGAAGCCTGTCTGGCCTACTATGCAGAGGGAAATCGCCATCCCGATGGTTTGTGGGATGAAGTGCTGACGACCTTGCGGAGAGTCGAAACGGCTGTGGGCGCCACGTTTGGCGACCGCGCCAATCCGCTGTTGCTGTCGGTGCGCTCGGGAGCGCCGATTTCCATGCCAGGCATGATGGATACGGTCCTCAATATTGGCCTCAATGATGACACGGTCGAGGGGCTCATCTGCACCTCGGATGATCCTCGCTTTGCCTACGATGCCTATCGCCGCTTTGTGACGATGTTTGGCAATGTGGTCATGGGTGTGCCGCATGAGACGTTTGAAGTGTTCTTGGAAGACGCAAAGCGCCGGGAGCGGGTGCGAACCGACAGTGAGTTGAGTGCCGAGGCGTTACGCCGGTTGATTGCGTCGATGCAGGCTATGGTGGAGGAAGAGACGGGCCGCGCCATTCCGGCCCGACCACGGGATCAGTTGCGCATGAGCCTCAATGCCGTCTTTGCGTCGTGGCATAACGAGCGGGCCATCGAGTACCGTCGGATCAACCATATCCCAGAGGATTTGGGCACGGCGGTGAATGTGCAGGCCATGGTGTTTGGCAATCGGGGAGGGGACTCGGGCACTGGTGTGGCCTTTACGCGTAATCCGTCGACAGGCGCCAAATACCTCTTCGGCGAATTTCTGATCAATGCCCAGGGGGAAGACGTGGTCGCGGGGATTCGCGATCCTCAGCCAATCAGTATGCTGCACGAGCTGATGCCCGACGTTTACAAACAACTTGAGCAGGTCTGTCGGACCTTGGAACTCCACTTCCGCGATGTGCAGGATATCGAGTTCACGGTGCAGGATCGCACGTTGTATCTGCTCCAGACGCGTTCTGGCAAGCGCACGGCCCCAGCGGCGGTACGCATTGCTGTCGAGATGGTGCACGAGGGCATTCTGGAGGAACATGAGGCCCTGCTGCAGGTGGAGCCGGCTCAGATTGATCAGTTACTGCATCCGATGATCGATCCGCTGGAAGACGTGACGGAGTTGGCTCGCGGCCTCGCCGTCTCGCCCGGGGCGGCGAGCGGTCGGGTCGTCTTCACGGCGGAGGAGGCGGTGCGCCGGTCCGAGGGTGGCGAGCGGGTCCTGTTGGTGCGCAACACCACCTCGCCGGAAGACATTCGCGGCATGAACGCCGCACAGGGCATTCTCACCGCGCGCGGGGGGATGACCAGCCACGCTGCCGTGGTGGCGCGGGGCATGGGTAAATGTTGTGTGGTCGGCTGTCGCGATTTGGTGATTAACGAGAGTGCGGGCTCCTGCCGTATTGCCGGACACGAGGTGCGGGTGGGCGATTATCTGACCCTTGACGGCTCCTCCGGGCAGGTCATCCTGGGGCAAGCGCCGCTCATCGAGCCCAACCTCGGCGGTGATTTTGACGAACTCATGGCATGGGCGGACAAGTATCGCCGTCTGGGGGTGCGGTGTAATGCCGATACCCCTGAAGATGCCGATATCGCCCGCCGCTTTGGCGCGGACGGTGTCGGGTTGTGCCGGACGGAGCATATGTTTTTCGCCGAGGACCGCGTCATGGCTGTGCGGCAGATGATCGTAGCGGATTCCGAGGAGCAGCGTCAGGAGGCTTTAGAGCAGATCTTGCCGATGCAAAAAGAGGACTTTAAGGCCATCTTCCGTATCATGGAAGGGCTCCCGGTGACGATTCGCTTACTCGATCCACCACTGCACGAATTTTTGCCGCATGCCTTGGAAGAAATCGGTGAACTGGCGGCGTATATGCGTCAGCCGGCACGTGACGTGCGGCGTCGGGTCGAGAATATGCAGGAATCCAATCCGATGTTGGGACACCGTGGCTGCAGACTCGGGATCACATCTCCGGAGATTTACCAGATGCAAGTGCAAGCGGTCATGGAGGCCGCCTGCGAGCTGAAACGCGAAGGCATCGATGTGATGCCCGAGATCATGGTGCCGCTTGTCGGGTATGTGGAAGAACTGGCGATTGTCAAACGGCATATTGAAGCGGTCGCGGAAGGCGTGATTCGGCAGCTTGGTGTGCGTGTGGATTATCTAATTGGGACCATGATGGAATTGCCGCGTGCCTCGCTGACGGCTGACGCCATCGCACGGGAAGCCGACTTTTTTTCGTTTGGCACCAATGATTTGACGCAGACCAGCTTGGGATTGAGTCGGGATGATGCTGGCATGTTTCTGCCCCACTATGTCGAACGTGGCATTATGGAACGCGATCCGTTCGTGGTCATGGATGAAGACGGCGTGGGTGAGCTGGTGCACATTGGCATGGAGCGGGGCCGGCGCACCCGGCCTGACCTCAAGGTGGGAATTTGTGGCGAACATGGCGGCGAGCCCCACTCGATTGCGTTTTGTCACCGGACACACTTGGACTATGTCAGTTGTTCTCCTTTCCGCGTACCCATAGCCCGTCTGGCAGCGGCTCAGGCTGCGTTACGCGATGACACCTAGGCCTTGGCGGATGTCTACATGGGTCTGTGCGGCCTCGGCACACGGATAGTACGCGCCGGCTCGCGTGGCGGCAAGTTGCGAGAGCCGGTGTCGCCATCCCATAGATGCTGCACGGTGATTTGTGGGGCGGAGGGCTGGGAAGACATTGAGGCGTACGGCCATGCTCAAGCCGAGTGGTTCCGAGAGATGTTGGACTTGTCCAACGGCATGCCCGGTCATGACACCTTTCGGCGGGTCTTGTCGCGCTTGGACATGTGGACGTGACCGAAAAATGTGTTTAAAATCCCTATCTGCATGTATTCGGACAATATCAGTAGTTCTCCCTTCCGCGTGACGCTTGCCCGCCTGGCGGCCGCCCAGGCTATGCGACACCGTACAAGCCGCAGCGACTCTCTACCTGAGCCCGGCATCGTCTTCGAGATGGGGCGGACAAGCGAGATGGCAAGACAGGCCGAAAACAGCCTCAACACGAGCTGGTGATGCAAGCGACAGCAGCAGATGTTACCTATATGCAACGGGCCTTGGCTTTGGCCAGGGGGGGGATCGGGTTTGTCAGTCCCAACCCGCTGGTCGGATGCGTCATTGTCAAAGATGGCCGGGTTGTCGGCGAGGGATATCATCGGCGCTTTGGCGGGCCGCATGCGGAAGTGCACGCGCTGCGCGAAGCCGGCGCTCAGGTCCACAAGGCTGTCTTGTATGTGAATCTGGAGCCCTGTTGTCATACGGACGAAACGCCGCCGTGTATCGAGGCGATTCTCCAGGCCGGTATTGGCCGAGTGGTCGTGGCGGTGCCGGATCCGAACCCGCTCGTGTCCGGTGGCGGTCTAGCCCGTTTGCGCGAGGCCGGCGTGGCCGTGACGACCGGCGTGTGTGAAGCCGAAGGACGGCGGCTCAACGAAGCGTTTCTCCACTACATCACCACACAGCGTCCCTTCATCACCTTGAAATGTGCGATTACACTGGATGGCAAGATTGCGACACACACCGGCGCCTCGCGGTGGATTACCGGGGCGCCGGCGCGGGAGGCAGTCCACCACATGCGCCACGCCACCGATGCCTTGCTCGTCGGTGTGGGCACGGTCCTCCAGGATAATCCGCTGCTTACCACCCGCCTGCCGCACGGGGAGGGCGTCAACCCGCTGCGGGTTGTGGCCGATAGTACCTTGCGGTTACCGCTCACCGCACAACTGACGACAGTGTCAGCGGCGTGCCGTACCCTGGTGGCAACGACGCCCTGGGCGTCCGCAACCAAACAGCGGCAATTGGAAGAACGAGGTGTTGAGATTCTGCGGCTGCAGGCGTATGATGGACGTGTAGATGTGAACGCTTTGTTTCATGCGCTTGGCGCACGTGGTATTGCCAGTCTTCTGGTAGAGGGGGGGGCAACCCTCAGCGCGACCTTGGTGCAACAGCGCTTGGTGCAGAAAGTCGTGATGTTTGTGGCGCCCAAGATCATTGGGGGAGATGGCATGAGCGTGATCGGCGCCTGCGGGGTCGACACGATGGAGCAAGCCATTATCTTACATAACATGACGAGCCACCAGGTGGGAAACGATCTCATGCTGGAAGCGTACCTCATGCCGCGCGAACAAGCGGCCGGCAACGTCCCGGGCCAGGGAGAGGAGGTGTAACGGGGATGCAGTTTCACACCATTGACGAGGCCATTGCAGATATCAAGCAGGGCAAGATTGTCATCCTGTGCGATGATGAAGACCGGGAAAACGAAGGCGATTTGACCATGGCGGCGGAATGCGTCACCCCGGAAGCGATCAATTTTATGGCGACCTATGGCCGCGGTCTCATTTGTCTGTCGATGACCGCAGGGCGCCTGTCGGAGCTGCGCATTCCGCAAATGGTGGACGATATCGACAATAATTCCCCATTCGGCACCGCCTTTACCGTGTCGATCGAAGCCCGCCGCGGCGTCACCACCGGCATTTCCGCCGCTGACCGCGCCGCCACCGTGCTCACCGCGGTCAACCCCAAGACCAAACCCGAAGATCTCGTGCGTCCCGGCCATATCTTCCCCTTGCGGGCCCGGCCTGGGGGGGTGTTGGAGCGCGCCGGGCAAACCGAGGGCTCGGTCGATCTGGCGCGGCTGTCAGGGCTCACACCAGCGGGGGTGATCTGCGAAATCATGAATGAAGACGGGACGATGGCGCGGGTGCCACAGCTCATGGAGGTGGCCCAGCGCTTCGGCCTGAAAATCGTCACGATCAAAGACCTGATTCACTATCGTATGCAGCGGGAGTCGTTAGTGCGGGTGGTCGCCGAAACGCTGTTGCCTTTGCGTTTTGGGGAGTTTCGCGCCCTGGTCTATGAACACGAGATTACTCGCGACCAGCATTTGGCGTTGGTCAAAGGTCCGCTCGATATCGAGCAACCGCCGTTGGTGCGCGTGCATTCCTCCTGTCTCACCGGCGATGTCTTTGGGTCGTTTCGCTGTGACTGTGGTGAGCAGCTCAAAAAGGCGCTGCGTCTCATTGCCGAAGAGGGCAATGGCGTGCTGCTCTATCTCAATCAAGAGGGCCGGGGCATTGGCCTGGCCAACAAGATTCGTGCCTATGCACTCCAGGATGCTGGCCGAGACACCGTGCAAGCCAATGTCGAACTCGGCTTTAAGGCGGACTTGCGTGACTATGGTACCGGCGCGCAGATCCTGGCGCATCTGGGGATCAAGCGCATGCGTCTGATGACCAATAATCCGCGCAAGATCGTGGGCCTAGAAGGCTATGGCCTCGAGGTCGTCGAGCGTGCGCCAATCCAGATCCGGCCTGGTAAACACAACGTGAATTACCTGCGTACCAAGCACGAAAAACTTGGGCACTTTTTTGATATTGATGACCTCGATGTCCGTAAGGAGCAAGAGTGGTGGTAGCCTTCATGCTGCCTGCAGCCTATTGAGTGTCGACAACTTGCACAGGAGGCGTATATGCTACGAGTGGTGGAGGGGGATCTCTCCGCTTCCGGCTTGGAATTTACCATTATCGTCAGCCGTTTTAATGATTTTATCACGTCACGCTTGCTCGATGGGGCAGTTGGCGCGCTCCTGCGCCATGGCGTCCAGGATGGGCAGATTACCGTGTACTGGGCGCCAGGAGCGTTTGAAATCCCCCAACTGGCGCACAAGCTTGTACAGGGGGGCCGGGCAGGCGATGCGCTCATCTGTTTGGGGTGTGTCATTCGGGGGGCGACGCCGCACTTTGACTATGTGGCTGGCGAGAGCGCCAAAGGCATTGCGGCAGCGGCGGTTGCCGGCCAGGTGCCTGTCACCTTTGGAGTCCTTACCACCGATACGATCGAGCAGGCAATTGAGCGTGCCGGCACCAAGGCGGGTAACAAAGGATGGGAAGCAGCGATGAGTGCGATCGAAATGGCCAACCTCTACCGACGCATGCGAGGGTAGGACACTATGGGTAAACGTCGGCGAGGTCGTGAAACCGCTTTGAAGGTGCTCTATGCTCTAGAACTTACGCAGGAGCGTGCCGACGTTCTCCTCCAGGCGCCCTGGATCGAGATGGTCGTGCCCGAGGTCGTCCGGGAATTTACCACCACGCTGGTGACCGGCGTGATGGCCCATCGCGACGAGATCGATACCCTGGTGCAAGCCTGGAGTATGAACTGGTCCCTCGAACGCATTGGCGTCATTGAACGGAATATCCTCCGCTTTGCCATCTACGAATTGTTGTTTCTCACGGATATCCCACCTAACGTTACGATTAATGAAGCTGTGGAAGTGGCCAAACGGTATGGCACTGACGAGGCGCCCTCCTTTATTAACGGCATCCTCGATCGCATTAAACAGGAAGTCGGCGCCCGTGAGGGCGAGGGGCCCGCGGCGCTTTCCGGCCTTTCCCACTCGCCGACCGCGTAGGACCCGCTGCATGCGTCGCGTGTCCATGTGCTCCAGAGGCGTCTTTCGCCCTGCCTGAGGGGAGGCATATGCGTTTTCCGTGGTCATCCGCATCGCGTCGAGTCCGGCATGCGCCGTTACTCACAGTTCCGTTTGCCGGGCGTGATAGGCTACTACAGGCTTTGGATACACATCTCCAGACGGTGCAAGAGGGCACGCCCCACCATGTGCTGCTCGAAGGGCCGGCGGGGAGTGGGAAGTCAGCCCTACTGACAGAATTTACCGTGCTGCGGGGGCACAGTGCCCGGGTATTTGCCGTGCGCGTCAATGCCAGCGATTGCGTACTCGAACACGAATGTGCAGCGCGACTGTTTGCCGCCTTGCAGATGCGTTGCGAGGCCATCCTCGACCGCTTGTACCAAGATACCAAGCGCGTGCGCAAAGCGCTTGCTGGCGACTGGGATGAGGCGGAATTTCGTACGTTTCTCTCCTCCACAGACTGGGCGCAACTGCACGAGCTGCCTCGCAGTGGACCACGGGGTATGCCAGAACGTGGGGATGCCCTGACGCGGCTGTTGGCCCTGGTGCAAGAGCATCCGTGGGGCATTGGGGCGGCCATCATGCTCGAGAGCCTGCACCGCGGCATCTTCGGCCCAACTTCCGAGTCGATGTGGGCGCAGCGCTGGGCCGAACTCCTGCGCAACGTTGAACGCCGCGGCGTGACGTCTGGCGCCGCGTTGGTCATCGTCATGGATCAGCTTGATATCCACGGACTGGGACAGGAGGATGCAGCACAGCGGTGGGAACAGTTCTGGCGCACCTTGGTGCAGGCCACTGAGGCCGTGTCTTTGCCTCTCTTGTTCCTCTGGGCGGGGACGGCAGACAATGTCGCACCGGTCCGGCGAGCCCTCGGCGACCAGACGTCGGTGAGCACGTACCAGCTAGAGGCGCTTACTGCGGATGAGCAGCAGCAGCTCTGTAGCCGCGTGCAACGAGCTTTGCCGCGCCAGTGTCGGCAGGTCTGGCAGGACGTGACGACCGAGGTGACAGGCGATGTGTGGGATCATCCCGGACGTCTACTCCTGGCCGCTTCCTATGTCGCAACGCAGGCGGAGACCAACGGTGAGACGGCGCCACAGAATTTGGCATCAGTCGACGTGTCGGCTTGGGTCGACCACTTGGTGCAAGCGAGTCGCCGTCGTCAACCTGTGGATGATGCAGTATTCCGGCAGTTTATGGAAACTTGGGCTTTTTTGCCGCCGGACAAGACGTGTACAATCGAGGATCTCTTGGTGCTGTGCCATCCGGAGACCCTGGGTCTTGACCCGGTTGAGGGGCATACGACGCTTGAAGCCTTGTTGGGCCAGTGGGTGCGGTATGGTCTGATCCACTACGATGTCTACGCCACCCACTATACCACCGGCACCAGTCTGATGCAGGACGCTGTGCGGCGCTGGCTCTATCCCAACGACGCGGAACGGCAGGAGGTCACGGAACGGCGCCGGTTGGCGGCAGCATTACTCGCCTATGTGCGGCAGGGCGATACCGCGATGCTTGAGGCGTTGAGCCACAAGCTGCACGCGGCCAGCGAGCCGAACGTCTCGAGCCAGTTGGAGCCCTATGTCGTGCCGTCCTTCCGGCATCTGGTCCGCACCATGACCAAAGACGAGCGCCAGCAGGCGGCGGCGACGTTGGGAGCCATCAGGATGCCATTGGTCCTCGAGATGGTGCGGTTGCTGCTGCATGACGAGGAAGGCCAGATCCGGAGCCGGGCCGTACAATCCCTATCCCAATTACATGGTGTCGACACGTCCGCGTTGTTGGCTGAAGCACTGCGGGATAGCAATAGTGATGTGCGCTGGATTGCGGCCCAGGCCGTGAGCCAGATCGAGGGGGCGGCCACGGTGGACGCGTTGATTCCGTTACTGACGGATGAGGACAAAGAAGTGGGGCGTATTGCGGCCGAGGGCTTGGGTCCACAAGGTGACCACCGCGCCGTGCCGCATCTCATTGCGGCGCTGCGGGACAGCTATCCGCTGTTACGGGAAAGCGCCGCGGTGGCGTTGGGCCAGCTGGCGGATCGCCGAGCGTTGCCAGCCCTGCAAGAGCTGACGAAGGATACGAATCAGCAAGTGCGGCACCGGGCGGAGGAGGCGGTGGCGTGTTTTGCGATATCGTCATGACGGCGCAGTGAGTTGGCGCGTATGTCGTGCGCTGCAACGGCAGAGATGGGCTGAGGGAGACGGTTGTGCCCAAGGACCAAGAGTCGAAGAGCACACGCGAAGAATTTGAAGCGCTGGCGCTTGAGCATTTTGATGCGTTGCATAACACGGCTGTGCGCTTGACCCGCAACCCGGGTGAGGCACAAGACCTGGTGCAGGAAACGTATCTCAAAGCGTATCGTTTTTTTCATCGCTTCGAGCCGGGAACAAATATTAAAGCCTGGTTGTTCACTATCCTGCGTAATACCTATATCAACACGTATCGCCGCGCTGCACGCCAACAGCAGCAAGTGGATTTTGACCAAATCGCGCCGTTTTATGCTGATACGTCCGGCCCCTCGGCATTGACGGATCGTGGGTCCACCGAAGAGATGTTGCGTCATCTGGTGCAGGATGATGTCAAACGCGCCTTGGAGGCGTTGCCGGATGAATACCGCATGGTTGTGTTATTGGCGGATTTAGAAGATTTTGCCTACAAAGAAATCGCGGAGATTGTGGGGTGCCCCGTTGGCACGGTCATGAGCCGTCTGTTTCGCGGCCGTCGTCTCCTCCGCAAGAGCCTTGAAGAATTTGCCAAAAAGTCCGGATACATTAAGGGATGAAGTATGTTGTCGTGTGAGGATTGTGAGAAATATCTCGAGGCGTTTCTCGATCAGGCGCTTGAGGTCAAGGAAAGTCTGGATATGCACGAGCATCTGCGCGCCTGCCTAGCCTGTACCGAGCGTGTGGAAGCCGAGCGTATCTTCCGTGGCTTTGTGCGTCAGCAGGCCACGGCACCGCCGTTGCTCAACGAGATCAAGCGCCAGATGATTCGCCAAGCCATGGTGCCGCCGGTGAGGCTCGGGTGGTGGGTGCGCCTGCGGAGCTGGGTGCACCCGCGAGATTTTGCCCTGGGCATGGCCACGGCTGCCATGGTGTGGTTGTGGCTGTTCGGGCTGTTCCCGTTCCAGGGTGATGACATGACGCAGAAGTTCGTGCAGGAAGCGTCTATGATGTATCAGGCGAACAAGAATAAGCCGATGCCCCTGGAGGTCAAGGCCTCCAATGATAAGACGGTGGTGGAGTGGTTCAATCGTCGCATGGACCGCCCGCTCGAAGTCCCATGCATCACGGATCAGTCTACGAAGCTGTTGGGTGGACGGCTTTGCCGGCTGTTCGATCGGAAAAGTGCAACGCTTGTGTATAAGCGCAATGGCGCCAATATTTTCCTGTTTGCGTTCCACGGTAAGGGGGTGTCGCTTTCTGCCAAACCCAAGGTCCGTATTCGCAACCAGGATGTCTACGTGCAACACAGCGCGGGTCAGCCCGTGGTGGTCTGGCAGCGTGGCGGGATCGTCTACTCGATGGTCGGCGACCTCAACCGCGATGATCTGCTACAAGTGGCGAGTACGATGCATTATCGCTGATCGTCCCCATGTGTTGCGCCATTGACCCGTGCCGGTGATCCGTATACACTCTCCTCACACTCGCACGCACTCGATGCACCCCCAGTCTGCCAGCGTTCTCCAGGAATGCTTCCTCGCACAGCGTGATGTTGCGGTGCGCTTCATTCGATCGTTGTCAAGTTTCCCGGCTCAAGGAGGTGGGCATGCTGCGTCTGTGGGGTAGAGGCTTGAGAGCAGCGGGTCGTCCAGGATGGTTGGGGCTTGGGGGGGTTGCTGTCTTGATGTGCGTCCATCTTACTACCCGCCATCTGTTGCAGAGCCACACGATTTTTGTGTTCCGCTATGCGTGGGTGCAGGAGGCGGCGGCAGAGGTCGGCGCTCCTGCGCCGGCAAAGCCACCGTCCAACCCGCCATCTCCAGGCCAAGCTCCCGGAAGCGCTCTCGATGCGATCGAACGGATGTTGGAATTGTCGCTGGTGGATGCCGTGCGGCTGGCCGTGGAGCATAATCTTGATATTGAGCGCGAGCGCTTTGGCCCGCGGATTGCGCGCACGGACGTCGAGGCCGAGCGCTCCGCGTTTGATCCCGTTGTTGGCCTTGAGGCTTCCATATCGCAGACGAAAACGCTGCCGACCACGGAAACCCGTAATGTCGATGGTCAGACGTCTCGTGTGATCACGCCGTTCTCGAAAAATGGCGAGATCACACCCCTTTTCAAGCAAAAAATTATTACAGGTGGCAACTATGAGCTACGTTTCGTCAATACCCGTCAGAACGTCGCACCGGCTGCTTCCGCTTCCGGGATTACGAGGTCGATAGCTGATCCACGCTACGAGAGTAGTCTCGACTTAACGATTGTCCAACCGCTCCTGCGGGATTTTGGTATCGCGGTGAACACGGCTCCGATCCGGCGGGCGCAAAACTCGGAAGCGATTGCCCAGCATCGGGTCATGCAAGCCATTCTCGATGTAGTCTTTGAGGTGCAGGAGGGCTATTGGGACCTCGTGTTTCGGTTACAGGATCTGCAGGCGAATCGCGAATCGCAAAAGCTGGCCGAGGATTTTCTAGCTGAAAACAAGATCCGTGTGGAACTGGGCACGCTGGCGCCCATTGAATTGGTGCAGGCCGAGACCCAGGTCAAAATCCGTGAAGAAGATGTGATTGTGGCGGAATCCGCAGTGCGGGAATCCGAAGATGCCCTGAAGGAAATTCTCAACATTCCGGAGACCCTGGGTACGTGGCGCATTCGTGTGCGTCCCACCGACCGCCCCACGTTTGAGCCGGTTTCCACGCTGCTGGTGGAGGACAAGGTGGAGCAAGCCTTGCGCCTGCGCCCCGATATTCTTGAGTCACGACTGACGATCGATTCGCGCAAGATCGCGCGTGAAGAAGCACGCAATCAACGCTTGCCTAGGCTGGATTTGGAGGCGCGCGGGCGGGTGAACGCCTTTGGTGACAGTGCCGGCGAGAGCCTCTCGGACATTCGTGATGCAACCGGCTATCGATGGTCGTTCGGTTTGCAGTTTGAGTATCCCTTGGGGAATCGCTCTGCGCGTAATGCCTTGTTGCGGCGGGAATTCGAGCTGCAGCAGGCATGGGTGGAACAACGCGACATCCAACTCACCATCGTGCGTGAGATCCGCCAGGCCATACGCGGGATTGAGACGGCAATCAAGCGGGTTGAAGTGACGCGGGCGGCCACAAAGCTGGCCCAGACTCAGCTCGATGCCGAGCAGGAGAAGTTTCGCCTGGGACTTTCCACCAGCTTTCGTGTGCTGGAGTTTCAGCGTGACCTCACCGATGCCCGGAGTGCTGAAACCCAAGCGTTGACCGACTATAATGTAGAACTGGCCCGGCTCGATCTCCGTACTGGCATGTTGCGATATGTCGATACACAGGCGAACACGGATGCGGCGCGGCGCGATGCGCCAAATCTTGCCGGAGGTCCGCATGGGAGACCGCATGAGGCGAGCGGCGCTGTGGCGCCAAGTCCATGGCCTCTTGCCGCCAAGATGCGCGTTCCCGACTTGATACCCGACCGCGTTCATACCATGCAACATCCCAGGGCCACTGCAAAAATCTATACGATCCAGGTCGGGGCATATCTTGTCGAAGCGCATGCCCGGCGCATCATGATCGAGCTGCGTGACAAGGGGTACAATCCCTACATGGTCGCCGAACGGGACACGCGCAACCGTTTGTGGCGTAAAATCTGCTTTGGCCATTATACGAGCAAAACACGGGCGCACGCCATGGAGGCTGCATTCCAAGCCCAGGAGAACCGGAACGCCTTGGTGATTCTGACGGAGAGAGAATCTTCAAAACACGCCGGAGAGGGAGGGTAATAAAAAGCTATCAGCTATCAGCTATTAGCTAAAAAAAGACTAAGAGCTAATAGCTAGAAGCTTAGAGCTAACACTAAAATCTAAAAGGAGAGCGTATGGAAGGGACCGTGACGGTGTATTCTACATCTTGGTGAGGCTTTTGCCGCATAGCCAAGAGGTTCTTGGATGAGCACAATGTTCGATATGACGAGATCGATATTGAAGACAACGAGGAAGCTGCTCTGCTCGTGGAGCAGTGGAATAACGGCAATCGTACCGTGCCGACGATCAATTTCAATGGTGCGGTCTTGACGAACCCAAGCCCGGCGCAAATGCGCCAGGTTCTTGGGTTTTAAGCCAGCATGCCTTGACCTACAGTGTGGGCGGCAGACGTCGCCCGCCGTACATTCCTGAAAGCGATAATTGTGCCGAATATGATTGCCATCCGCGGTGCGCGGCAACACAATCTGCGCGATCTTTGCGTGGACATTCCGCGTGAACGCTTCGTCGTCATCACCGGTCTCAGCGGCTCCGGCAAATCGTCCCTGGCTTTTGACACCATCTATGCCGAAGGCCAGCGCCGCTACGTCGAGTCCCTCTCGTCCTATGCCCGTCAATTTCTCGAACAGCTCGAAAAGCCGGATGTGGATGCGATCGAAGGGTTGTCACCCGCGATTGCCATCGAGCAAAAAACGGTCAGCCGTAATCCCCGCTCGACGGTGGCGACGGTCACGGAGCTTTACGACTACTTCCGTGTGTTGTATGCGCGCATCGGGCTGCCGCATTGCTACCGCTGTGGCCAGCCCATCCGCGCCCAAGCGGTCCCCCAAATCGTCGATCAGATATTGCAACTGCCCGAGGGCGCCCGTTTTTTGCTCTTGGCGCCGCTGATGCGCCAGCGCAAGGGCGCGTTTCGCCGAGAATTGGAACAGATCCGGCAACAGGGTTTTCTCCGGGTGCGCTTGGATGGCGATATTTTTACGCTTGACGAGCTGCCTCCGCTTGATCCCCAGCGCCAGCACACGCTAGAGATTGTTGTCGACCGGCTGATCGTCCGGGAGAACATGGCCTCCCGGCTGACGGATTCGGTCGAAACGGCCTTGCGCCATACCGAGGGACTCGTCGGGGTACAGGTCGTCGATGGCGATGACTACCTGTTTAGCGAACGCTTTGCGTGCGCTGATTGCGGCATCAGTTATGCGGAAATCACCCCGCGTCTGTTCTCGTTCAATAGCCCGCAAGGCGCCTGTCCGGCCTGTGACGGCCTCGGCGCCCACTTGGAGTTTGATCCGGATCTGGTCGTTGCCGATCCCGGCGCATCAATCCTGGACGGGGCGGTGACGGCGTGGGGGCGCCGCACACCAGCGTATATGCAGACGCTTCTCCAGGGTGTGGCGGCGCAGTACCAAGTTGATGTGCAGCAGCCGTTTGAGACGTTGTCGGCCGAACAACAGCACCTGCTGCTCCACGGCTCCAATGGCCAGCCCGTGCGATTATCCTACACCATGCAGGGCCATACACGTCAGTACGAGCAACCCTATGAGGGGATCATTCCCAGTTTGCAACGCCGCTATGACGAGACCGAATCGCCAGGCGTGCGTGAGGACCTGGAGCGCTACATGCGTCCACATCAATGCACGACATGCCAGAGTACGCGTTTGCGGCCGGAAGCCCTGGCTGTCCGGCTGCAAGGCAACAGCATCAGTGAGGTGGCCGCCATGTCGGTACGGCAGGCGCAGACCTTCTTTGCGTCGCTGACACTGAGCGATTTTGAGCAGCAAGTCGCAGGTTCAGTGTTGCGGGAAATCCAAGCCCGGTTGCACTTTTTGAGCAGTGTGGGATTACATTACCTGACCTTGGATCGTTCGGCAGCGACGCTCTCAGGCGGAGAAGGCCAGCGCATTCGCCTGGCCACGCAGATTGGCTCCGGATTGGTTGGGGTGTTGTACATCCTGGATGAACCCAGCATCGGATTGCATCAATGCGACAACGAGCGCTTGCTAGAGAGCCTGCAGTGCCTGCGCAATTTGGGCAATACCGTCCTGGTAGTCGAGCATGACCGCGATGCCATCCTGGCGGCTGATTATGTCCTCGATATGGGACCGGGCGCCGGAGAGCACGGTGGGCATTTGGTGGCTGCCGGTACGCCGCAGGAAATCATGCGCAATCCGGCGTCACTGACGGGGCAGTATCTCTGTGGGGACAAAATCATCGCGGTGCCGGCGACACGTCGTCAACCGGATCACCGTCGTTTACGCCTGCTCGGAGCCAGTGCGAACAACTTGCAGCAGCTCGATGTGGAGATCCCGCTGGGCTTATTGGTCTGTGTCACGGGGGTGTCGGGTTCCGGCAAGAGTACCTTGGTGCTCGAAACGCTTGCGAAAGCCCTGGCGCAACACCTACACCGGTCCCGCGCGCGCCCCGGAACGCATGCTGCGTTGCAAGGCGTCGAACACGTCGACAAAGTGATTCATATCGATCAGGCCCCGATCGGCCGGACGCCGCGTTCGAATCCGGCCACGTATACCGGGCTGTTCGATACCATCCGGGGGCTCTTTGCCCAGATCCCTGAGGCGCGTGTGCGGGGCTATAAACCCGGTCGCTTTAGTTTCAATACGAAAGGCGGACGCTGCGAAGCCTGCCAGGGGAACGGCACGCTGAAGATCGAAATGCATTTTTTGCCCGATGTATATGTGCGCTGCGACGTCTGTCAAGGCCAACGGTTCAACCGGGATACACTCGACATTCTCTATCGCGGCCATCATATTGCCGCCATTCTCGATCTCACGGTCGACGAGGCTGTGGAGCTGTTTGCCAATGTGCCGGCGCTCAAAGCCAAACTCAGTACGTTACAAGAAGTGGGGCTGGGCTACATGCGCCTGGGACAGCCCGCCACGATGCTCTCCGGCGGAGAGGCGCAGCGCGTCAAGCTGAGCCGGGAACTCAGCCGGCGCAGCACTGGCCGCACGGTTTATATCCTGGATGAGCCGACGACTGGTCTCCATTTTGCCGATATCCAGCGCTTATTGGATGTCCTCCTACGCCTGGTCGCCAGTGGCAATACGGTCATCGTCATCGAGCATCATCTCGATGTGATTAAAACAGCCGATTATCTCATCGACTTGGGACCTGAGGGTGGCGAAGGCGGCGGGCATATCGTGGCCGCCGGACCGCCGGAAATGGTAGCCCAGGTTGAGGCGTCTCATACGGGCCACTTTCTCCGTGAGGTGTTGCATGCCAGCGCGGCTGCCTTCTCCACGACGCCTTAAGCTGGTGTTGGCGTATCGCGGCACACGCTATCACGGCTGGCAGCTGCAGCCCAACGTCATGACAGTGCAAGGGATGTTGGAGGCGTGTTTGGGTACCATCACCAATACGCCGGTGCGCGTGCATGCGGCCGGACGTACAGACGCTGGCGTGCATGCACGGGGCCAGGTGGTCCACTTCGATACCGCCTCGACCATCGCGTTGCCAGCGCTGCTGCACGGCGTCAACAGCCTGCTGCCCGCCGATATCGTGGTGCGGCAAGCGGCAGAAGTCTCGGCCGATTTTCACGCCCGCTACGCCGCCCGCTGTAAAATCTACGCCTACATCGTGCACAACGATCCGATTCGCTCGGTCTTCCACGTGCCATATGCCTGGCACGTGCCGCAGCCACTTGATCTTGCGGCGATGCGAACCGCGGCCCAAGTTCTGGTGGGACAGCATGATTTCTCGTCCTTTCGGGCCGCGGGTTGCGCTGCGCACAGTCCGGTGCGGTGTGTGACGCAACTGGGAATCAAGCGGCGCGCCAAGCGCCTCGTTTTTCTGCTCACTGCCGACGGCTTTCTGCAGCACATGGTGCGAAACATGGTCGGGACGCTGGTCCAGGTGGGCCGTGGCCAGATCGCGGCAGATGCCATGGCGGCCATTTTGCAGTCGCGCCGACGGAAGGCAGCGGGGCCGACGGCACCGCCTCAGGGTCTATTTTTAATGCGGGTGGTGTACGGGGGTGAGAGCCCTGGTGGCGATGATCACAACCCGATATGACGTGAGTGCATTGGCATGGGCTTCGATCATACTCCACTTTGCATACCCCTGAACCTGCTATAAGAGCCACAACAGGCGCTCTGGCATCCAGTTTACCGGATACAAATGGCACAGATGCGCCGGGTGTACCACGTTGCGGGCGCCGTAGGCTCCAGCAAGTTTTAGGGGTAGATCCCGGCGAGGGCAGAAAGCGGCCCAGAATACTTTCAGGAGACACGCCATCGAAGCGAACCATCTCGGTCCTCCGGGGCCATCACGCTCGGCATATCGGCAAGAGGCAGCAAGTCTGGCGCGGCGCGTTTATACCCGAAGGCATCTCTGTCGTTCATACGCCACGATTCCGAGATAGGCGACTTACTCCAAAGCGACCACCGACTTGGGCCTCGGGATCACGCTCACGTCCACGTCCACGCGGTGGCCCAGACGATTGACCATTTTCATCAGCCGGTCAATCGCAAAGCGCTCCAGATCGGCATGACGGATTTTCGACAAATCCGTAGGATCAATCCCGCTTTGCTTGGCAGCCTGGCGCACCGATAACCCGTCATCATCGAGAATGCCAATAATTTTGGCCGCTAAAATGGCCTTCAGTTGCTGGATGTCCGCATCGGGATCCCCAAAATCCCGGAACACATTGCCGCTGCCTCGTTGCACGTCTAGCTCATCACGCATGTCACACTTGCTCCCTGAGCCTTCGGATTCGCTCCCGGATAAGATCGATCTCACGCTTGGGCGTCCGGATGCCCCTGGTGGACTTTTTCTGAAACGCATGCACGACCCAAATCGCCTCGCCGATCCGGACGGCATAAATGGTCCGGTACGCATTGCCGCTGTGGGCGAGAGCGATTTCAAAGACGCCGCTGCCGGGCCCTTTGAGGGGTTTTGCCACACCCGCTTTGCGTCCCTCCGCCGCAATGGTAAGGGCAAGCTGCATGCGACGCTGCACGGGTGGCGGAAAGGTTTCGAAGGCTTGGCGCGCCGCCGTGATCCGAGCAATTTCTCGGGTGTCTCGGCTCATGATGAAATGTTGGCATATTTACCAATCGTTGGCAAGCCTCATGTCCTCCTCTCTGTGCTGAGTCCAGGAGCGTTCGCTAAAATAGGCGCCTCAGGCTTTCCCGCACGACAGGCCGAGCGTCATGGCCAGAGGAAGGCCACCGTGTCGCGCCCTCATCCACAGTCGTCTCAAGCCGGATTTTGAGGATGTGGATGGACAGGTGATTGGGCGTGTCACGATAGGTTTCGAATAAAGGCTCCTTGGATTCTATTCTAAGGGCCACTGTTCGTGCGAAGAGTCGCTTGTGTTGGCGTGTACCTCATACGAGACCATCGGGCTGACCCCGGTGCAACGGAATGTTGAGGTCAGGATCAAAGTCTATCGCGAGGTGCGCATGCCGGATCGGACCATCCCACCTCGCTGCCATGTGGCAGAGGGAGGGATGCTCATGAACGTGGCCAATGGGAAGGCCCTGGGTCAGCGTTCTTTGGCCTTTCGCTCAGGAGGCAAATATGCTAAGGTCAGACCCACAAAGACGGTACATTGCGGCGTTGTGTGTCATCGAGGATAGACGTGATGATTCGAGAAGGTATCCAGGCGGTTGTCAGCGGGCAGGATCTCACCGAAGCAGAGGCCGCGGCGGTGATGACCGAAATCATGGACGGTGAGGCCACGCCGGCTCAGATTGCCGCGTTTGTCGTGGGCCTGCACATCAAAGGGGAGACGGTTGCGGAAATCACGGGGGGTGCGCGGGTGATGCGCGATAAAGCGACGTTCATTCGGACGCCAGAGGGATCGACACCAGTCGATACGGCGGGTACGGGTGGCGATGGCGCTCACACCTTCAACATTTCGACCACCGCGGCTTTTGTGGCGGCAGGGGCAGGGGTCGTCATGGCGAAACACGGCAACCGGGCCGCTTCCAGTCAGTGCGGCAGCGCCGATCTGTTGGAGGCGCTTGGCATCGACATTGCGCCGGAGCCGGCAAAAATTGAGGCCGCGGTCCGAGACGCGGGGATCGGGTTTCTTTTTGCTTCAGCCTTGAATGGCGCCATGCGCCATGCCATGGGGCCACGGCGCGAAATTGGCGTGCGGACGATTTTTAATGTCTTGGGTCCGCTGACGAATCCTGCCCGCGCCCAACACCAAGTGGTCGGGGTGTACGATGGCTCTTTGACGGCGACGATGGCGCAGGTGTTAGGGAATCTTGGAGCGCAGAGGGCCTTCGTCGTACACGGCAGTGATGGCCTGGATGAGATTACCACGACAGGGCCGACGACTGTATCGGAGTTGCGCGCCGGTCAGGTGGAGACCTATACCATCCACCCGCACGATTTTTGTTTGCCCACCGATCGTCCGGAAGATTTACGCGGGGGAGATGCGCCATTCAATGCCGATTTGACGCTCCGTCTCTTGCGCGGTGACGATCTACCTCAGCGCGGTATTGTGCTCTTGAATGCCGCCGCCGCAATTGCCGCCGGTACGGCGGATCAGACCATGGCGGCGTGTTTGCCACTTGCCCGGCAAGCCCTCGATAGGGGCCAGGCTCTGGCCAAGCTGGAGCAATTGCAGGAGTGTACGCCACGATGATTGCCGATACTCTGGCCCGCATTTTGGAATGGAAACGGCGCGAGATGATAGAGGCCCGGTACCGCGTGCCGTTCGACGAGGTGCGCCGTCACGTGCGCGATCTACCGCCCACGCGGTCGTTTTGGCAGGCATTACAAGACCGTCAAGGGCTGGGCACCCGGATTATTGCCGAAATCAAAAAGGCGTCGCCTTCTGCCGGACTCATCCGGGCTGATTTCGATCCGGTTGCCATTGCCATGACGTACGAACGTCATGGCGCCGCTGCCATCTCGGTGTTAACCGATACGAAATTTTTTCAGGGTGAGCTGGCCTTTTTACAGGCGGTGCGCCAGCACGTCTCCCTACCGTTGCTCCGAAAAGATTTCATCATCGATCCCTATCAACTCTACGAAACGCGCTTGCATGGGGCTGATGCGGCGTTACTGATCGCAGCCGCCCTCGATGTGACGGTGCTGAGGGACTTGACGGCGTTGAGTTTCAATTTAGGGCTCGAACCCCTGGTTGAGGTGCACACGGCGGCTGAATTGGAAAAAGCGCGCGCGAGTTCGTGCCGCCTGATTGGGATTAATAACCGCGATTTGCATACCTTCCATACGGACGTTGCCACGACGGTTAATTTGTTGCCGCATATCCCGCAGAAGTACCTCGTGGTGAGTGAAAGCGGACTTCGGGATCGCGACACGATTCGTCGCCTCGAAAGGCATGGCATTGGCGCTTTTCTGATTGGCGAAGCGCTCATGCGGGAGCCGGACATCGGCGTGAAACTCGACGCCTTGCGCGGTCGTGGTGAGAAAGACGTGGACGTATGACCCAAGTCAAGATCTGCGGTATTACCAATACAGAGGATGCGCGTGTCGCGGTGGAGGCCGGTGCGGACATGATCGGGCTGATTTTCTATCCGCCCAGTCCGCGATATGTGGCGTCGGAGCAGGCCTGGAGCATTGTCGAGAGTTTACCTCCGGAACTGCTGGCGGTGGGCGTTTTCGTCAACGAAACGGCGGACGCCATCACGCCGGTGGCCCAGGTGAGTGGCGTCCGGCTTGTGCAACTGCATGGAGAGGAAAGCCCAGAGCTGTGCCAAGCGTTGCCGTGGCAGGTTGTCAAAACGTTTCGATTTACGGAGCAGACGCGGCCGGAGATGATGGCAGATTATGACGTCGAGGCGTTCCTCATCGAGGGCTTTCACGCCGAACTCTACGGTGGGGCCGGGGCGCAAGCGGATTGGCATCAGGCGGCGACCTTGCACCCGTACGGCCGAATCATTTTGGCCGGCGGTCTGACAGCGGAGAACGTGCAGGAGGCCATCCGTGTGGTGCGTCCGTACGCGGTAGACGTAGGCAGTGGCGTCGAAGCTTCGCCGGGAAAAAAAGATTGGCAAAAAGTCCGCACATTTATTCGTCGTGCGAAAGCGCTGAGCGATGTAGCGTAACGTCTGGTTGAACGAGAAAGAGGCGTCATGGAATATCGGATTGCTGTCTTGCCGGGCGATCACGTGGGTCCTGAGGTGATGGCCGAAGGCGTCAAGGTGTTGCGTCAAGTGGAGGCGCGTTTCGGCCTGCAGCTGACATTGCGGGAGGGTCTGGTGGGAGGCGCTGCCATTGATGCGACCGGTGATCCGTTGCCGGATGAGACCCTGCAGCTGTGCCGCGACAGTGACGCGGTGCTTTTCGGCTCCGTCGGCGGGCCGAAGTGGGACGAATTGCCGTCGGAGACACGGCCCGAGCGGGGCCTCTTGCGTTTGCGGCAAGCACTGGATTTGTTTGCCAATTTACGTCCGGCCAAGCTGTATTCGGCCTTGGTGGGTGCCTCCTCCTTGCGGCCCGAAGTCGTTGCGGGCATTGATGTGCTCGTCGTGCGGGAATTGGTTAGTGGCATTTACTATGGCGAGCCTCGCGGTATTGAGTCGCTGGAGCAAGGCGAGCGGGGCGTCAACACCATGATTTACACCAGTGCCGAAATTCAGCGTGTGGCTCGTTTGGCGTTTGACTTGGCCCAAAAGCGGCGTGGCAAGCTAACTTCAGCGGATAAGGCCAATGTCCTCGAGGTCTCAGTGCTTTGGCGCCGCGAGGTCTCCGAGTTGGCGGGAGCGTTCCGTGATGTGGAGGTCGAGCATCTCTACGTCGATAACTGCGCCATGCAGCTCGTGCGTGCCCCGAAGCAGTTTGATGTCATTGTGACGGGGAATCTTTTTGGCGATATCCTCAGCGATGAGGCGGCAATGCTCACCGGTTCCATTGGTATGTTACCCTCCGCCAGCATCGGCGGGGAGATCGGTGTCTTCGAGCCGGTGCATGGCAGTGCGCCGGATATTGCCGGACAGGGCATTGTGAATCCGATTGCCATGATCAATTCCGTGGCGATGATGCTGCAATATGCGTTGGAGCAGCCGGCGGCGGCACAAGCCGTGGAGGCGGCCGTGGAGACCGTGTTGAACCAGGGCTATCGCACGGCCGACATTATGCAGGAGGGGTGCACGCAGGTTGGGACGGTTGAGATGGGAGATCGGATTTGCGCGGCATTGCGGGTGTGAGCGCGTGCCAGACGGCGCCAGACTGTGAAGGGATAGCCTATGCGACCGTGTCATGTGGCACTGATTGGCGCCACCGGAGCCGTGGGCAGTGAGATTTTACAGATCATGGAGGAGCGGGCGTTTCCGTTACGGGATCTGACCTTGCTTGCCTCGATGCATTCTGAAGGGACGCGGCTGACGTGTCGTGATCACAGCGCGGTGGTCCGTCTGCTGACCCGGGAAGCCCTGCAAGGCGTTGATATTGCCATTTTTGCCGCTGAGGCCGAGCAGAGCCGAGATTATGCCGAGCATGCTGTGGCGGCTGGAGCGGTGGTCATTGATTGTAGTAGCGCCTTTCGACTGACGCCCCAGGTGCCGCTGTGTGTGCCGGAAGCCAATGCCGCGGTCGTCTCGCAGCACCAGGGCATTGTCGCCGTGCCCCACAGTCTCACGGTGCAAACGGTCTTGACGCTGGCGCCGTTGCATGCTGCCGCGTCGCTCAAGCGTGTGGTCGTGGCCGCCTACCAGGCCGTGTCTGGGATGGGGCGTCCGGCGATGCGCGAATTTGATCAGCAGATGCGTGATCTCCTGAATTTTCGCCCACCGCAGCTTGAAGCCTTTCCCCATCAACTGGCTTTCAATTGTGTGCCTCAATGTGGTGATTTCCTTGACAATGGGTATACTTCTGAGGAAATGGCCGTGATTGATGAGACTCGCAAGGTGCTGGCGGCGGCGGAGCTTCCCGTGACCGCCACCGCCGTGCGCGTCCCACTGATGCATAGTCATGGCGTGGCGGTCACCATTGAGACGAACCGTCCCCTCAGTCCTGACGCAGCTCGGGATCTTCTGGAGGAGGCGCCAGGTATTGTGGTGGAGGACGATGTGGCGCGTTTGTATTATCCCTCCCCGGTGCGGGCCAATGGGCGGGATGAGGTTTTTGTGGGTCGGATCCGCGCGGACCTGTCAGTGCCGCATGGCCTCCATGTTTGGATTGTCGCCGATAATCTCCGTCGTGGGGTGGCGCTGAACGCCGTGCAGGTAGCCGAGTTGCTCGCGGCGTGAGGACGGCAAAGGGAGGATGGCGTGGCGCAAGGACAGAAGAAGCGTGAGGGGAGAATTGGGGTCATTGGTGGGAGTGGACTCTACGCCATGGAAAACTTGCAAGACGTCCGTGAGGTGCAGCTTGACACGCCCTTTGGCGCCCCATCAGATGCCTACATTCTGGGCACGCTGCGCGGCCGTGAACTCGTCTTTCTCCCACGTCATGGCCGCGGTCACCGCATTGCGCCGTCGTCGCTGAATTTCCGCGCCAACATCTATGGCCTGAAACAACTGGGTGTCGAATGGGTCTTGTCCGTCAGCGCTGTTGGAAGTATGCGGGAGGACATTCGCCCTGGGGATCTCGTGCTGCCAGACCAGTTTTTTGACCGCACCCGCAGCCGGGTCTCAACCTTTTTTGACCAGGATGTCGTGGCGCATGTCACCTTTGCCGATCCCGTGTGCCCGCTTCTGGCGTGGACGATGTATGAGGCCGCGACGCAGACCGAGGCGACCGTCCATTTCGGCGGTACGTACATATGTATTGAAGGTCCGCAGTTCTCGACCCGGGCCGAATCGCGTATCTATCGGCAATGGGGCGTGGATGTCATTGGCATGACGAATTTGCCCGAGGCGCGTTTGGCGCGCGAGGCGGAATTGTGTTATGCCACTCTGGCCTTGGCCACCGATTACGATTGTTGGCATGAAAGCGCTGACGATGTGGATATTGCCGAGGTTCTCGCGATTCTCCAGCGCAATGTGCAAGTGGCGCAAGAGGTGATTGATCGCACGGTGCCGCGTCTGCCGCGGGAGCGCTCCTGTGCGTGCCGTACGGCGTTGCAACAGGCATTGATTACGGCTCCGGAGAGGATTCCTGCCGCGGCCAAGGAACGGCTCGGGCTGCTCATCAGCCCCTATATCACGTGAAGAGGGGGGCGTGCCGTGACTGTCGAGGATTTTCGTCAATCGACTGCACTTTTTGAGCAGGCCCAACAGCTCATTCCGGGTGGTGTGAATAGCCCGGTGCGGGCGTTTCGCTCGGTCAACCTGCAGCCGCCGTTTATCCAGCGTGCGGTCGGTTCGCGGGTCTACGATGTGGATGGCAATGCCTACATCGACTATGTTGGCTCGTGGGGACCCATGATTCTCGGGCATGCGCATCCGCAGGTCGTCTCGGCGATCCAGACTGCGGCCGCCTCGGGGAGCAGTTTCGGCGCGCCGACGGCTTTGGAAGTGGAATTGGCCCAGCGCCTGGTGGATGCGTTTCCGGCGTTGGAGATGGTGCGGATGGTCAACTCGGGTACTGAAGCGACTATGACGGCCATCCGCCTAGCGCGAGGATTTACCGGGCGCGATATGATTCTGAAGTTTGCTGGCTGCTATCATGGCCATGGCGACAGTCTGCTGGTCAAAGCCGGCTCCGGGGCCATGACCTTTGGCGTGCCGGACAGTCCCGGCGTGCCGGCCGACCTGGCGAAACATACCTTGACCGTTCCCTTTAATGATCTTGCCGCTGTACGCCGTGCCTTGGAACAGCATCGCGGCCAAGTGGCCTGTGTGATTCTCGAACCTGCCGTCGGCAATATGGGCTTGGTGTTACCTGAAGAGGGTTTTTTGGAGGGCTTGCGGCAGGTGACGCGTGAGCACGATACCTTGCTGATCTTTGACGAAGTGATGACCGGTTTTCGCGTCGACTATGGCGGTATGCAAACGCGCTATAACATTGAACCGGACCTCACCACGCTCGGCAAAGTGATTGGCGGTGGGTTGCCGGTTGGCGCGTATGGGGGCAAGCGGGAAATCGTCGAGCATATGTCCCCTGTTGGCCCGATCTACCAGGCTGGCACGTTGTCTGGCAATCCCTTAGCGATGACAGCCGGGATCACGACCCTCGATATTCTACGGGCCGATCCGCCGTATAAAGTGTTGGGCGAACGCACCGCGTACATGATGGAGGAAACCGCCAAGGCCGCACGGCAGGCGAATGTCCCGGTCTCCACCGCCTCGATCGGGTCGATGTTTACGCTCTTTTTCAGTCCCAAGCCGGTGCGGAATTTCGAGGATGCCAGTGCCTGTGATATGCCGGTTTTCCGCCGCTATTTCGCCGCTATGTTGCATGCGGGTATCTACTTGGCCCCGTCGCAGTTCGAGGCCGGTTTCCTCTCCACGGCTCATACCGAAGAAGATATTGAGGCCACGCTCCGTGCTGGCGCTGCCGCTCTGCAGTCTTTGACATAGGGGACGCACGCCCATGGGAACCATTACACATGTTGTTGCCCGCGAGATCTTGGATAGTCGAGGCAATCCCACGGTCGAGGTCGACGTGAGCCTGGATAGTGGGGCCAGCGGTTGGGCCGCGGTGCCCTCCGGCGCTTCTACGGGCGAGCGTGAAGCCGTGGAGTTGCGCGACCATGACCCGCGGCGCTACTTAGGGCGTGGGGTGCAAAAAGCGGTGCACCATGTCAACGGAGAGATTGCCCAGGCGCTCATGGGCATGGAGGCGACCGGACAGGCTGAGATCGACACCCGGTTGATCGAGCTGGATGGCACAGAGAACAAATCGCGCTTGGGCGCCAACGCCATCCTCGGGGCATCCTTGGCCGTCGCCAAAGCGGCGGCGGCAGAGAGGCGCTTGCCCTTGTACGCCTATATCGGCGGGGCCAATGCCCGTGCGTTGCCCGTGCCTATGATGAATGTCCTCAACGGTGGGGCTCACGCCGACAACAATGTTGACATTCAGGAGTTCATGATCTTGCCGGTGCGCGTGCCGTGCTTTGCCGAAGCGCTGCGGGTGGGAGCTGAGGTCTTTCACCATCTCCGGGCGGTTCTCCACACACGGGGTCATATCACAGCTGTGGGCGATGAAGGGGGATTTGCCCCGAATCTGCAATCGAATGAGGACGCGCTGAACGTGCTCTTGGAGGGCATCGAGCGGGCAGGGTATCGGCCGGGCGAGGATGTCTATTTAGGACTTGATGTGGCGGCAAGTGAATTGTACCACGATGGCGTATACAAGTTGGCTGCCGAGGCGCAACCCGAGCGTAGTGCCGATGATATGATTGCGTGGTATCGCGATCTGGTAGATCGGTATCCAATTCTGTCGATCGAGGATGGCTTGGCGGAAAACGACTGGGATGGCTGGCAAAAGCTGACGTCGGACCTGGGTGACCAGGTGCAACTGGTCGGTGATGACATTTTTGTGACCAACACCAAAATTCTGGCGCGTGGCATTCGTGAACGCGTGGGCAATGCCATTCTGATTAAGCTGAATCAGATCGGCACCTTGACCGAGACATTGGAAGCCATCGATATGGCCCGATGCGCTGGGTATACGTCGGTGATTTCGCACCGCTCGGGCGAAACGGAAGATACGACGATTGCCGATGTGGTAGTCGCTTACAACACGGGGCAGATCAAGACGGGTTCGCTCTGCCGTACGGATCGCACGGCGAAATACAATCAACTGTTGCGTATCGAAGACCGCCTTGGGCGCAGCGCGCGCTATGTGGGGCTAAGCGCCTTCTATAATATCCGTTTGTCCTGAGGTCAGCCGTGCCGCGTAACCCTGACGCTTCATCGTCTCGTGCTACGTCTGAAACTACGCCCCACACCGGTCCGGTGCGGCAGCTTTTGACGCCTACCTGGCCGACGCTTTTGTTGATGGGCGCTGGCGTGTTTTTGGCCGTGATGATGGCGTTGGGTATCAGGAATGAGCGCGGTTTTCTGACCATGTGGCGTGTGCAACGTAACATCACACGTTTGTCGCAGGAAGTCCGCATGATCGAGCAAGGGAATCGCAGTTTGTTGCACGACATTGAGCGTTTGCACGATGACATGAGATATATTGAAAAAATTGCCCGTGAGGAACTTGGCCTCGCGCGCCCGGGCGAGTTGGTGTTTGAATTTGTCGATTAGTGGGTAGAATGGTCGGATGGCGGCTCCTCTGATTCTACACGCGTTCTACAGAGTGCGGCCAGGTACCTACAGTGTGAGGCGTATGTGATCGTTTTTATTGTGGACGTTGATAGGGTCTTCTGACGCCGTTGTCGCTTGACAAAGCCCGATCTGCACAGTAATATATTGGCACTTGGTGCGGGGTGGAGCAGTCAGGTAGCTCGTTGGGCTCATAACCCAAAGGTCACAGGTTCAAATCCTGTCCCCGCTATCGCCAAAAGAGCTTTGGAAACAAAGGCTTCCGGAGCCCTTTCTTTTTTCCTATCCCACCCTCGTCCAGCTCTCTGTGACCTATGGCCTCGGTGTCTCGATTCATTCCATTCCCCTTCACCCCGCTCCGAGCCGTTCACGCCTGTCCCACACGACGCCCCCTACCTATCAGACGCCTGGATGATCTCCTTTTCTCAGCGAGTGAACCATTTCTGTTTTGAGCTTGGCGTCATTACCTCGTTGGTCACCTGGAGTCGACGGCAAACCAGGTGGGCAGACGATGTAGGGTAAAGAAGCAACAAATGAGGTGGACACTGCGGGCCCGCATCTGTTGCTTCGGCATAGGTCACAAGGCGTTGGCTCCCGAACAGCGGTTGCTCATAACCTAACGCCTGATGGAGTCGTTCGGCACTGAACGGTACAAAAGGGGCCAAAAGCACCTTAAGTGAATCAATGGCCTGTAAGGCGGTGTACACGGTGGTTGCCGCCGTCGTCTTATCCTCCAGTATCACATGGAACCAAGGGGCTTGGGCCAGATAGCCATTCACCGTGTGTACGAGACCCATTGCCTCACGCAGGGCGGCACGCAACTGAACCGCCTCAAGGCGGTCTCCCACGGTACCAAATCCGTGGTCGATTTGGGCCAGTACGGCTTGCTCTGGGGGGCCCAAAGTCCCCGGTCTCGGGATGCGCCGTCCCAGTGCTTCGCCGCCAGTGGTGAGCGCTCTGGTTGACGTAGAGGAGGAGACGGTCGGTCAAAGCCGGCAGGTCGAGAAACCAGTGCTCTGTGCGGCGCAGGACCGGGCGACTCCCATCGATCGTACTGCGTGGATCGAGCAGCTCTGTGGCGTCGAGATGTGGATGTCGCGTGCGGGTATGGAAAGGACTTGCCAGACCTCGAAAAAAGGCATACGATCCTATGCCGTGTGACCCAGACGGTGTCGTGACGGTCCGTCGTCGGAGCCAGGGAGTGAGTCGTCAGATGCCATGGCAACTCTAGGAAAACTACTGACTGGCCTCGGGGCCATCTTCGTCGTTGTCGGCCTCATCGTATGGCTGGCGGGCGACCAGCTGAGTTGGCTCGGCCATTTGCCGGGGGATATCCGTGTCGAAGGGCCCGGCTTCCACCTCAGTATGGCGCTCAGCCTGGCCATGTGGCTGTTTGGGAGGTTTTTCCGGTAGTGAATTGGGCAGCTACAATCAAGACAAGCTCAGATGCCAGGAGGAGCACACACGATGAGACGCGGCCCTCGCTTTTGGCCTTTTCTTGCCGCCGTTATGTGTCTTGTCAGTCTACTCGTTTCGCGTCTACATGCTGAGAGTAGAGGCGAATGGCGATCATATGGAGCCGATCAAGCCAGCTCCAAATACGCCCCGCTCACTCATATCACCCGAGATAACGTCCAACAGTTGCGCGTCGTATGACGGTGGCACTCGGTTGATCAGCCGATCTTGCAAGCCGACCGGAACCTCTGGACGATGGTCTATGAAGCTACCCCACTGATGGTGGGTGGGGTCCTGTATACCAGCACATCGTTGAGTCAAGTTGCCGCTATCGAGGCAACGACAGGAAAAACGCTCTGGGTGTATGATCCGAAATCCTATCAGCACGGCTCCCCGCCCAATCTAGGCCGAAGTTCCTCCCGTGATTCGGCGACAACTTGTTGAAATAAAAACTCAAAAGCCTGAAACGAATTGACCTT
>CBCXVS010000017.1:0-43583 GCA_965178525.1 uncultured bacterium
GATTATCTCGTAGCTTGGAAGTAGATTTCTTGCTCATGTCTTGCTGCCTTGCGGATCGAAATGATATGTGTGCCGGTTTCCCACTCTACCCAAACGACAAATACAACACGACCTTCAAGTAACGCGAGGCTTTGCAAGCGTTGCTCACCATAACTTGCCCGGTCATCTTCACGAGTGACCATAGGGTGATCGAAGATGGTTTCTGCCCCAACAAAGTCAATACCATGTTTGGCTATGTTGGTCTGTCGTTTAGTCTCATCCCAAGTCATCATGTCATGAATGTAAATACAAATTGCATATGCGTCAAGTGATTTTGGCATAGCTGGAAAAATTGATGAGGGACAAAAATGCCTGAAAACATCATGGTCCCGATGCGGGATGGGGTTGCCCTCCACACCCGAATCTGGCAACCGGCTGGCGGCGGCCGCTATCCCGTGGTGCTGGAACGCGGATATCGGAGCGGGATTGAGGCCCATGCCGCGGCCTTTGCGCAGGCAGGCTATGTCTACGTGGGGCAAACCGCGCGAGGCAACCTGGAAGGCAATATGTTCTTTCCGGAAGCCCAAGATGGCTGTGATTGCCTCGACTGGATCCGTCAACAGCCGTGGTGCAATGGCCGCCTGGGACCATGGCGCCCTCACCCTCGCCCACACCGCCCGCCGCATTTATCGCACCGTGGTGTCGGCGGACAATACGCATCAAGTGGCGGCCTTTGGCGGCTGGGAAGCGTTCTATCGGCATTTGCCGCTGATCACGCTGGACGAAGCCGTGCTTGGCCACAAAAATCGGCTGTGGCAAGACTATGTCACCCATTCGACCTACGATGCCTGCTGGCAGGCGCTCAATGTCCGCGACCAGCACGAGCGCATTCAAATCCCAGTGTATCTGATGGGCGGGTGGTACGATTTTTATCCGGCGGCGGCGTTGACGAGTTTCGCCCTGCTCCAGGCTCAAGGGACGACTGAGGACGTGCGGATCATCATCAATCCGGCCGATCATGGGAACCGCCTGGTGGGCGAGCGAGATTTTGGGGAGCAGGCGCACAAAGATGAACTGACGCTCGCCATTCGCTGGCTGGATGCTGTGGTGCAGGGTCTGGACACCGGGGTAAAAGATGAGGCGCCCATCAAAATTTTTGTCATGGGCCTCAATCAGTGGCGCGAGGAGCACGAATGGCCTTTAGCCCGCACGATCTTTACCCCCTACTATTTTCACGGCGATGGCGCCAAAGATGGCTGGCTCAATACGGAAGCGCCCGCCGATGAACCGCCCACCACGTATATCTACGATCCGGATCACCCCGTGCCGACCCTGGGCGGGAATCATTCCGGCCCGCAAGACCATCTGCACATCATTCGGGTTGGCCCGGTCGATCAACGCCCCAATGAAGGCCGGGACGATGTGTTGGTCTTTACCGCGCCGCCTTTGCATGACGATACGGAGGTTACGGGTCCTATTGCGGTGACCCTCTACGCCGCGTCCTCGGCCCCCGATACCGACTTCATCGCCCGTCTCATCGACGTCTATCCCGACGGCACGGCCTACAACATCACCGAGGGCATCATTCGCGCCAGGTTCCGCGAGTCGATCTGGGCGCAGCCCAAATTGCTGGCGCCCGGCCACATCTACGCGTATACGATCGATTTGCAGGTCACCAGCAACGTGTTCAAAAAAGGGCATCGGATCCGCGTCCACCTCACCAGTAGCAACTTTCCCCTCTGGGATCGCAATCCCAACACCGGTCATCCGCAGGGTATGGATGCGGAACGACAGGTTGCCCGGCAGACGATCTACCACGACCAAGCGTGTCCATCCCATTATTATTTTGCCAATTATACCGGGGCGATTCAGCCCGCGCTGACGCTTCATACGCGGGCTCTGTGCGACATGCAGAAATGTGCTATGATACACGGGCAAGCTTGCAGACAATATCGAACAGGATGGTCATCATCCAGGGAGAACGTGTATGGAAATCAAGTACGGTCTGATCAGTTGTGATTCGCATGCGCAGCCACACAAGGACGCGTTTACCAGCCGCATGTCCAAGGCCAAATGGGGCGATAAGATTCCGCAGCTCATGGAAACGGCGGACAAAGCCCACATGGCCGTGCCCTATGACCATCCGGTCGAGCGCTGGTTTATCCATGGCGAACTCGTCGGCAACCGCGGCGTGGTCAATTGCCCCACGGTCATGGATGACCCGATGCGCAAATACTTCCCGCAGCGCTGGGACGAAGTGCCGGCGATCGTCTATGACCCGGTCGAGCGCCTGAAGGCGCTGGATTCTGACGGCATGGACGGCGAGATACTCTTCCCCAACGATCCGGTGCAGAGCGCCACGTTCTTCCAGGGCGATGCGGAATTTGAGTTGGATTGCGTGCGGGCTTATAACGACGAGATCGCCGCGTGGACCGAAGTCAGCGACCGCTATGTTCCGCTGGCGATTATTCCGTACCTCAGCGATTTGGATGTCACCATCGCCGAGGTGAAGCGCGCCGTGAAGCAGGGCCATAAAGGCATCACCATGCTGGCGGAGCCGAGCCAGACGAAGCCCGGCCTGCATCATTTCAACGATCCCTACTGGCATCCCCTGTGGGACGTCTGCCAGGATCTCGATATCCCCATTCACTGGCATGCCAGCGCCGGCCTAGCGCTCAGATTGCCCCGGTGGAAAGGGTACACCCGTAATGAAGAACAGGCCATGGGACCGTCGGGGAGCTTCTCCACGGCGGCGCAGTTCATGCCCAATCTGCTTTTCTCCGGTGTGTTGGATATGTATCCGCGCTTGAAATGGGTTTCCGCCGAAACCGGCCTGGGCTGGCTCAACTACATCTTGGAAGGCTGTGACCACGAATGGGAACGGCGGCATCTCTGGACCGAAGGTATCTTGACGCGGCCGAGCGAACTCTTCAAGCGGCAGTTGTATGTCGATTTCTGGTACGAGTCCGCCGGCGTGCAGCAGCGGAACAAAATCGGCATCGACAACATTATGTGGGAGGCGGACTATCCGCACTCCACCTCGACCTATCCCGAGTCGTGGAAGTTCGTCGAGCACAGCATGCAGGGCGTGCCGCAGGATGAGCGGGACAAGATGCTCTATGGGAATGCCGTGCGCCTCTACAAGCTGTAAATCTTCAATGACGCTTTTTCCCGGGTGGCTCGCCTCACGGGGCTGACATGTGATGGCTACCGTCTTGCCCTCTCGTCTCCGCGCTGGGAGAGAGGGCAGGATAGCGTTATGTGTGCGTGTTCTGTCATGAGGCTGGCACACCTGCGGGTGATGACGCCTGTGGACATGAGAAAGGAGTACGTGTGGAATCGAAGTACGGACTGATCAGTGTTGACGACCATGTCCAGGAGCCGCCGGATTTGTGGACGCAACGCCTGTCAACGTCCAAATGGGGGGACCGCATCCCGCATGTGGCCAAACGGGATGACGGGACGGAATACTGGGTGGTAGATGGCCAGCCGCTGTCTCTCCCAGGCGTCGCCATGGCCGGCGGCGCCATGCCGGACCGCGCCCTGGAGCCGCAAAAATGGGAGGACGTGCCGAAGCTGGCGTATGATCCCACCGCGCGTTTGCATGCCATGGATGTAGACGGTATCGACGCTTCCGTGTTGTATCCCACGGTTGCGGGGCTGGCCGGCGACACGTTTGGGCAGCTCACAGATCCGGAGTTGGAACTGGCCTGTGTGCAGGCGTACAACGATTGGCTCATCGATGTCTGGGCCAGCGCCAGCGAGCGCTTTATTCCCCAGTGCATCGTGCCGATTTTGCCCGGCGAGGCAGCGGCGAAGGAAATCCGGCGGGCGGTCGCCAAAGGCCATAAGGGTGTCGTGTATCCGGCGGTGCCGATGCATTTGCGTGAGGACGCGCCACACATCAATGAACCGGATTACGATCCGATCTGGGCCATATGCCAAGAACTCCAAGTTCCGGTCTGCTTCCACGCCGGAGCAAGTAAAGAGATGATGTTCCCCGCCTATCCGGATCTGTCTCCGGGACTGGCCGCGAGTCTCAACGCGATCACGCGTCCCATTAGCGCCGTGCAAGTGGTAGCGAATTTTCTCTATTCCCGCATTCTGACGCGATTTCCCGAACTCAAAGTGGTTTTTGCCGAAACCTCCCTCGGGTGGGGCGCCTATGAGCTGGAAACGGCAGACCACCAATTCGAGCGTCAGCGTCTGCATATGGAAGGCTATGACATGACGCCGTCGGAGCTGTTTCACCGGCAGTGTTACATGACGGGCTGGTATGACCAGGCGGCGATCGAGGCGCGGCACTATATGGGCATTGACAACATTTTGTGGGGCATCAACCTGCCGCAGGCAACGTCGACCTGGCCGAGTACGAAAGCGTACCTGACGCGGAGTTTTGAGGGGGTGCCGGAAGCGGAAAAGGCCCAGATGCTATGGGGCAACGCGGCGAAGCTGTACAAGCTGCAGCCAGGGAGCGGGAGCAAGAGGAGAGGATTCCAGTGACAACTTGGACCGACAGCCAAATGGCGTCGATTCACAAAATGCTGAACCCGCAGTCGATTGCCATTGTCGGCGCCACGCCGCGCATGCAGTATGGCGGCCGCCTCCTGGCGGCGGCGCTGCAAGCCGGCGAGCGTGTGCGGGTCTATCCGGTCAACCCGCGTTACGAGGAAATCCAGGGCACGATGTCCTATCCGAGTGTCTCAGCGTTGCCGGAAGCGCCGGATTTGGTGTGCATCGTGGTGCCTTACCACCGCGTCCTGGATGTCTTGCAGGAGAGCCGTGAGAAAGGCGCGGGGTCCGCAATCATCATTTCGGCGGGTTTCTCAGAGCGTGGCGTGGCCGAACGGGCCGACTTACAAGGGCAGCTCGGCGCCTTCGCACGGGAGTCAGGTATCCGGCTGTGCGGGCCGAACTGTCTGGGTTTGGCTAACATCAAGGACAATATCTGGGCCAGTGCTTCATCGCGTATGTCGGATGGCCTCAGCGGGCCGATCGGCATGGTGTGCCAAAGCGGCGCCTCCGCCTTTGGGCCGTTCCTGGTGCGCGCGGTCGATAGTGGCATCGGCTTTAGCTATATCGTCTCCACAGGCAATGAAGCCGACTTGGATTTTGCCGACTTTGCGCGTTATCTGCTCGATGACGACGCGACACGTGTCATTGCCGGCTTTGTCGAAGGCTTTAAGGATGCCCGCAAGTTTATGGAGATGGCCGAACGGGCTGCGGAGCGCGGTAAGCCGATCATTCTGATCAAAATTGGCCGCTCGTCCTTGGGGGCCAATGCCGCACAATCACACACGGCGTCGCTGTCGGGTGATGATGCGCGCTATGAGGCGATGTTCAAGCAGTATGGCATTATTCGCGTGTCAGATTATGATGCCTTTCTCGAAGTCGCGCAGTTGTTGGCGTACACACCCACACCCGGCAAACCCGGCCTGGGCGTGGTGTCGCATTCCGGCGGCATCAGCTCCCTGACTGCCGATATGTGTGGACATGCCGGACTCGATTTGCCGCAGCTGAGCCAGGGCGCACTCGATACGATCAACGACGTGCTCAAAGGCTTTGGTTGGGCCGCCAATCCGGCCGATGTGACGGGTTTTGCCAACAGTGAGTCGTTCCCGCAAATCATGGACGCGATCATCAATGAGCCTGACGTGGGCACGTTGGTAGTGGCGAGCGCCGGGGCCGATCCGCAGGCCGAGCAAGTCATTCACCTGCGCAACCAGCAGGAGAAGGGCGTGGCCTTTTTGTGGACGGGGAGCCGTGGGGCGACAGCGGGATTGGACAAACTCAAAGCCGCTCACATCCCGGTCTTTTACTTGCCTGCCAGTTTGGCCGGCGCCCTCAAACAGCGTTTGGATTACCATACCTGGCGGGAGCAGTGCCTGGCCGATGGGTTTGCGCAGGCGCCAGCGGCGACGGCATCGCAACAACAAACGGTCGCCCGTTTGCGCGATCTCGGGCGGCAGGCCCTCTCCGAGTCCGAGAGCAAGGAATTGATCGCGGCTTGGGGCGTCCCCGTATCGCGCGAGCAGCGCACGGGATCGGCGGAAGAAGCGGTCTCAGCCGCTGAGCGGATTGGCTATCCGGTGGCGGTCAAGGTCGATTCGCCAGACATTTTGCATAAGACCGAAGCCGGTGTGCTGCGTCTGGGCTTGCAAGATGCTGCTGCACAGGTGCAGGCCGCCTACGCGGACGTGATGGCCAATGCCGCGAGCCATGCGCCCGATGCCGCAATCTCCGGTGTCCTGGTGCAGGAAATGGTGGTTGGCGGTGTGGAGGTGATCGTTGGGGTGTCTTACGACGAGCAGATCGGCCCCATGCTGTTGTTCGGCACGGGCGGGGTGCTGGTTGAAGTGTACAACGACGTGACATTGCGATGTTGCCCCATCACCCGTTCCGAGGCCCATGCGATGATCTCAGAGGTGAAGGGGGCACGGCTGCTGAAAGGGTTTCGCGGCAGTCCGCCGGCGGATATCGACGCCCTGGCGGATACGCTCGTCCACGTGTCGCACCTCGCCGTTAATCTGGAGGGGCAGGTCACTGAACTCGACATCAACCCGTTGCTGGTTTTACCGGCGGGACAGGGTGTCAAGGCGGTGGATGCTCTGGTCGTGTTCGGCACATAGCACGCAGCTCCGGGGTGAGCAACAATCCGTCGATGGTTTTGCCGAGCTGCGCCACCTGCTTCTCATCTCGGAGCAGCAGCTCGGTGAACTTCAAGCGCGACTTCCCACAGATTGATAGGGTCGATCCTCAGTCCTCAGTCCTCAGAAGGTGGGGGCGG
Source organism: uncultured bacterium (assembly GCA_965178525.1). Lineage (GTDB taxonomy): Bacteria > Tectomicrobia > Entotheonellia > Entotheonellales > Entotheonellaceae > CBCXVS01. The sequence goes on from CBCXVS010000017.1 coordinate 6,767, forward strand.
AGGGCTACTCCACCGCCGTGAAGGAGGGAGGCACGACAGCGGTGCATGCGACAGGCATGGCGCCAGCTAGGGTTTCCGACACCATGCACAGAGGCAGCCACCCCACCCCCGGGGTAAAAAAGTTATACCATGTTAACCAATGAGAAATTTGAAGATTACGTGGGGATTACGTGGGGATTTTGTGAAAATTACGTGGGGATGACATAGCGTGTCTGCCAAGGAGTTGTCCAGAGGATAGAGCAATGGGGAAGTCTCCGATAACCATACCACTGCGGGCAGCATCGACGGCGTTGTCCGTGCCGCGCTTGGAATGTGGCGATCATCTGGATCAAAAGACGTTCCATGAACGCTACAAGGCGATGCCGCCAGGATTTCGTGCCGAACTGATTGGGGGAATCGTTATTGTGCCATCACCGCTCCGGCCGGAATATGGCGAATATCATGCGCTAATCATGGGATGGTTGACAACTTACTGGAGCGTGACTCCCGGCACACGAGCGCGGGATAACGCGACCGCTGTTCTCGGAGACACGAGCGAGCCACAGCCCGATGGCGCTCTGGTTATCGATCCCGAGTGCGGCGGTCAGACAAGCATCTCCGAGGCTGGCTATGCGACCGGACCACCTGAGTTGATCGTAGAAGTCGCATCCAGTAGTGAGTCTATCGATCTCAATGCGAAGCGCCGAGACTATGAGCAAGCTGGTGTGTTGGAATACGTGGTGGTCGTCCTACGCCAGCGGGCCGTGCGGTGGTTTGTTCTACAGGAAGGACAGTATCAGGAAGTGACGGCAGATGAGAATGGTATGTTCATCGTATAGGAAAGTGCATTTTCCCGATCCCAGAAGTCCCCATTTCTCAAGGATGAACGAGCCAAGTGAGGGTTCCCGGGTGAGGACTGATGAGGGGTGGACGAAGCGGCTCCATCGTGGTAAAACCGCTTCACCATAACAATCTGATCCTCCTCACTCGGTGCGACCCCATGATGGCGCCATCCGTCGGACACTGGAGTGTCTTCAAACAGATCTGTGCCGATCACTGGGATGAGTTTAAATACGCCAATCCCCGCTACCCAACATCCTACTATGACAGCCTCGTGGCCAAGATGCTCGTCTGTGGTAACCCCGAAAAGATCGGCTATATGGAATACCGCTGCCTCCAATGTGGTCAAGGTAAGCCTTTGGTCTCCATGAGTTGTAAATCGTCTCTGTGCTTGCGATGCGCCAAAGTCTACGTCGACAACTGGGTCAGCCAGGTGAGCCAGGTTCTCCACGAGGGGGTAATCTATCGACATATCATCCTGACCGTCCCGGCCATGTTCCGTACGCCTTTCTACCAAAACGCTGAGGTCTTGTTGAGTGAGTTGATGCGGTGCGGGGCGCAGTGCCTGGATGATTTCTATAGCGAGGTCAGGGGGAAGACGCTCAGAGGTGGCTATATTGAGGTGATCTACACGCATGGGCGCAATGGTCAATATCATCCCCATCTGCCTGTGATCGCCACGAGTGGGGGCTACGATGATCAGGCCGGGAGCTGGGAACATCTGAATTTTTTGCCTTACGATCTGCTGCGTCACAAATGGCAGTAGCATCTGATGAACATGTTGAGACGTACCTTGGCAAACGATGCGATCAAGGACCTGGTGGATTGGTGTTTCAAGAAGTATCCCGACGGCTTGGTGAGCCGCGTGCAGAAGGGAGAAGTGCCGTCTCAGTATCAGAGTTTGGCGAGCTATGTGGCCAAGTATGTGGTGAGTCCGCCGATCTCGGTAAGACGGATTGACCGCTATGATGGTGAGCGGGTGACGTACCACTACCGGTCTCACAGACCGGACCGGACCGAACATGAAACCATTGATGTCATGACGTTTATTGGCCGGATGATCCCGCACACGATGCCCAAAGGGTTCAAGCGCATTCGGTATTACGGGGTGCAGGCCACCAAGACGTTTGCCAAGGTGAAGGAGGTGATTCAAGCGGCCCTGAGCAAGGTGAAGGAGGTGCTCAGGGGTGCGGTGAAGATCATCCCTCGGATGACTTACAAGCAACGTTATGAGAAGAGTACGGGTCGCAACCCCTTGATCTGTGAGCATTGTCGGAGTGAGATGGGGCTGTGGCGCATCTGGAATCCGACCTACGGGGTAATCTATGACGAGGGCGAGGAAATCAAACGAGGCAGATATGAGTCAACCGCACAACGAGCCGGACCTTGATAACGGGCCTGGTATTGAAAAGCCCACCCGAAGGGCGCTATGTCCAGGTCGACGGTTTTCCCGGGGCTCTGGCTACATGTCGAAGCTCTCATTCAGCTTGATGCCTTGAAGGTTATGGAAACGCTCCGTGAAGGATTCACCACGCCAGAGCATGCGGCGTTTATACAGCAACTCAAGGCGCGTCTCGGCGCGCCTTGAGTTGCCCGGCAGTGATTCCCGCCGCGATGGCCATATCAGTACCCTTGGGCGCGAGCGCGTTTCAGCGCCTCGGCTTTTTCGGCATCGCGCGCCGCGCAGCGCTCCCATTGCTCCAGCGTGATCCGTGCCCGTTCGTCCACCGGCACGTCGATCATCATCGTGGTGCCCGGATAGGGGATGGCAGCCGTGCCCCGCGCGATCCCCTCGGCAAAAAGACGGCGCGTTTCGCGGTAGAATTCCAGCCGCTCCTCCGTGGGGGTGAGCGCCCTATTGCACGGCTCCACCCAAGCGGGATGGGCGCACATCACGCCCGCAAAACCCATGTTCTTGCCTCGGAGCGCCAACCGGTGAATCTCCTCGGCGTCGTCGAATTGTGGAAACAAGCCATAGGGATGACTGATGCCAACCGGCTGCCGCTTCGCGGCCCTGCCCTCGACGACGATACGCCCTTTGGCGTACACAAACGGATCGAATTCCGGATGCGGTACGATGCCCAGATGTTGGCAGAGGTTGCCTTCGTCCAGACCAACGGAACACACGCGTGGGCTGGCATTGATGATCTCTCGTATGTTCCACACCCCCTTGCCGGAATCCAGCATGACGATCAGGTGTAACACACCGTTGGCGATCCCTCGGGCCGTCTCAAACGCCTCAAGAATCGCGGCGATCTCGTCCACATCCGCTGCGGTCTCTGCTCCAGTGCAAACGAAGCCTTTGAGGCCAGGCCAGGCCGAGGCCTCGATGTCAGCGTATGCCAGCGATTTGTTGAGGCGCACGAATACCTCCGCGCCGCCGCGAGCGGCGACGGGGATCGCCGTCTTGATACCGTCACGCGCACGTGGTTTCTCGGCTTCCGGGACAGCATCGGCCAGATCCAGAACCACGGCGTCTGCATCATGCGTCCAGGATGTTTGCACTGCCGTCTCATCGAGTGCCGAGACCATGAGATGAGAGCGTCGAACAAAGGACTCCATGCATTTTCCCTTATGAAGAAGCGATCAGCGATCAGCTATCAGTCAAGACAAAGGATGCACAGCCTGCATTCTCCAAGCTGAGAGCTGAGAGCTGAGAGCTAAGAGCTGTTCTTAGGCTTCCAGATCTCTTGCCTGCGCCTGCGCCTTGGCTTTGTGCGCATCCTTTTGCGCGCATAACTCGGACCACTCGATCAGCTCTGCGGCGCGTGCGGCCTCGTACTTGTCGACGATGCGTCCGTCGAGTTCCCCCTCCACCTCGCCACGCTCATCGATCCGCTCAAAGTAGGCCAGGACGCGCTTGGCGTCCTCGACTTCTTCGGGCGTTGGGGTCAGGCCGATGTTCTGGGGCTCCACCGTGTTCGGGTGCAACCCGCTCCCCGAGCGCAATCCCGCCTTGCGGTTGGCCTCCGCCCGTTGCCGCGTCAGCTCGGTGTTGCCGACATTGCCGGTGGTATCGGACAGATACACGCCGCCGTTGTATTCCAAGCCGAGGGCCAGGGCGACGAGCGCGCCTTCGCCACGATTGTAGACGAACTGGTCAAATCCCACGAACATCTCGATGCCCATGTCCATGGACATGTCGTAGCCCGTGCCGCCGGAGAAGGCATCGATGCGCGGACTGGCAGAGGCAATTTCATATGAGTTGGCAACGCCGAGCGTCGTCTCGATGGCCGCGCCAATACGGATGGTGCCGGGCCGAATGCCCTGGAGGCGCTCCGCCTCCGTGATGAGCCGGTCCATATTGCGAATTTGCTCCGCGGTTTCCGCCTTAGGAAAGTTGATTTGCGTGATGCCAGGGAGCGCTGCTGCGGGCACGTCGGCTTCAGGATAAGAGCAATTGATGCGTATGGTGATCTCGGCGCCGCCCTTGAGCCCTTGCTCGATGGCATGGGGCGCTAAGGTGCGGGCATATGCTTTCTGAGATTGTGGCACGGAGTCTTCGAAGTCGAAGTTCAGGAAATCGCAGTTGCGCGTCCACGACCGATCCACGAATCGCGGGTTATTAATCGGCATGGTCAAGCCGGAACGTCGAACGCTTCTCGCCATGTTTCTCACTCCTAACTGGCTCCATTTCAGGTCGCATCGGTCTGCGCGGCAACCATCGCTCCGGCCTATTCCCGACCTTCGCACGCTGCCGCCCAGGCCAAAAGGTTTGCCGCGACCGCTGCGCGCGAGGCATCGATGTGCTCACCGTTCAGGGTCACGCTGCTGTCGCCGTTGTCTCGCGCCGCTGCGAACGCGGCGATGACCGACTCGGCGTGCGAGGTTTCATCGCCCGTTGGCGTGAAGCCTTGGTTCAGCGCCGCGACCTGATGCGCGCGCATGCAAAGCCCTCCCTTGAAGCCAGCTTGACGTCCAGTGACCGCGGCTGCCAGCGCGTCGTCGGAACTGGCGACGAGACCGCGAGACGTCGCGCGCCACCAGGCGCCGATGGGCTGAGTGCCCGTGGTGTGGGCGATGATGATGAGACGCTGCATGAGGTAGGGCATGAGATGCAGGTCTCCGGTCGGCTCCTCACGCAGGTCCATCACGAGGTCGGCGCGCCCCAGGCTAATCGACTTGACTCTGGAACTCGCCTGAATGAGTTCCACGGCGTCCCAGTTACCGCGCCCTGTATCCAAGCACAGGTGCAGCTCGAGCGCCTGCGCCGGGCTGACCGGGTCATCCGCTTCGAGCACGTCGCCAACGGGTGGCGGCTTCACGATACCCCGATCGGCTTGCAACGCTCCAAGGAGGCGGTCCGCCTCCCGCACCTGCTCGACGCTCGTGACACCCGGCAGCATCACCCCGCTCAGGCCACGCCAAATAGACGCGTGTAGATCGGCATAAAGCAGCTCGATGTCGGCGCGGACGAAGACTTCTGCACCCTGGCCGCACATCTGCGGGATGGCATCGCGTATGCGCTCGCGCGCCTTGTGCTTCTTGGTCTCGTGAACCGTATCCTGAAGATCGAGCACGATGACATCTGCCTCGCAATAGGCCGCTTCTGTCCGTCGTGCGTCGTCGTGAGCCGGGACGATCAGCCAGGATCGCCTGATTCTATCCACCATGAGCCTTTCCTTCGTTCTCGACGTCTCAACTGCAGCACCCAGAGATTTCAGCGTGACCGAGTGTAAGCGATTCGGGCTCTGAAGTACAGAGGCGATCCGCGCCCGGAAAAGATAAAAACGGGTCCGCGAAGGACGCGAAGGGACGCGAAGAGGAAGAGGTAGAAAGGGAGATGTCGTCTCGTCCGGGAGCGCCTCGTTCCGCCTCGTATCGCGCCTCACTTCTGTGGGGTCAGGATGCGAATGAATACCCACAAAAACGCCGCTAGCAAGAGCAGAGCCGATGCATAATAAAACACAGGCCGCAGGCCATAGGCGGGACAATTAGTCCGGAGATGAGGGGGGAGGGCAACGTGAACAGTTGTCGGAATAAACTCATGACACTATGCGTGGTGCCCTGCACGTGCGTGGCGGCGACATCCAGCACTGCAGCGGTCGCAATATTACTCGTGCCATAGAAAAACAGCCCGAGGGCTGCCATCACGAGCCCCAATTGGATGTTGTGTTGCGCCATTGGTAGCACCAGGTAGAGCCAACCCATGAGGGTGAAGGCTGGCAAGAGGACAGTTTTACGGCTGAACCGATCGGAAATGATGCCCATCAACGGTTGTGACACCATCCCCATGGCATAGAGGAGCATCCAATGAAACCCCAGCCAAAAGGAGGAATAGCCGGCTTCCTCGGCGAGATAAAGCGGCAAAAACGTGATGACGCTGAGCCGGGCCATGCCGACAAAATTGCTCGCCAGCATGACCATGAGAATACTCGGATGCCTGATGAGATCTTTCACGCCGGCCATGTAGGCGTGGAGGTCGGCTCCGGAGCCGGCTCCGACGAAGGCCCGGCGCGTGCTTTTCCATAAGATGAAAGCCAGGATAAACGCGGGGATGAGGTGCCATTGCGCCAGGCTCCGCCAATCTACCCATAGCAATAACGCCCCGACGCATAGCGGCCCAATGGTGTCGCCAATGCTGGCCCCGACGCCGTGCAGGGAGAGCGCGGTGCCGCGCCGGTCGGCAAAATGTGAGGAGAGCGACGAGACCGCAGCCGGATGCCATAAAGCGGAGGCGATGCCCAACAGACACAGCGACAGCAGCACCCAGGCATAGCTCGACGCAGCGCCGGCAGCCAGATAGGCGATACCGCCCATGGCCACAGCGCCGGCTAGGATGGCAGCGCGATGTTTGACCCAGGCGTCGGCCAGGAATCCGGATGGCAGGGTGACGATGCCGTTCGTGGCTTCTTTGACCGTTGTCAACCCGCCGACCTGCATATCGGTGAGCCCCAGCTCGGCTTTGATGAGAGGCAGGATGACGGGGAACATTTGTTGGTACCAGTGGATGCCCGCATGGCCGAGCGTCAGAAAGCCAAGCAAGGCTTTCCGCTCAATCGGCACTTGGAGATGGCGGCGTCGGGTCGAAAACAAGGTTGCCACAGGTTGGGTCCTTTCCGCGCAGGAGGCGTTTGGCCAGATCGGTTTGGTAAGCAAACGCCTAGTATACGCCACTCGCTGTGCCGAGCAAAGCGGGGCGGAAAGAGGGTCAGGCGTTGTCGTGTGTTTGACGCCCGCCAAACCGTTACCTAGAATCGACGGGTCATATACCGACCCGGCTTCTGTCAGCTATACAAGGGACTCAACCATGAGCTATGAATGGGCCATGCTAGCTGGCATGTGGCAACGTGACGATGCCATCGTAACGTACCTAGGTCCGGAAGATCCCAGCACGTCATTTGCCCATGGCCTTGCCTTAAGTTCTGCGCGTCTTCGCAACGGTTCGATTACGATGTGTGTTTCTTTGCAACACATTAATCAATCAGGAGGGCGGGTTCTCTTTAGCTACAACGCTTCAAACGGGGCATATTTACGGCTGGGCTGGTTGGTTACGAGCGTGCTTATGTCCTTAGCGAGTTTGTGCCAGGAACAGGATCAAGAGGTCTACACGTTGCCGGAAGCCCCTCGAATCTCGAACCTGAAAGGTTTTACGAGCTTACCTTGGAACTCCAAGGGCAACAGGTAAGTCTGACTGCCGATCAGGTCAAAATATTCCAAGAACGTTTACCATCGCCTCTGAGTGGTGACCAAATCGGGTTATACGCATGGGGACAGACCAGCGTGACGTTTAAAGAATTGACACACCAAGTGCTCGACCTCGCGCGTTTGTTGTGATGCAGTTCAGTGAACCTTACCATACCTTGTATGATGAAGTCATCCAGCCTGTGTTGGAGCGGATGGGACTACATGTCTTAAGAGTTGATATTAGAGTTGTTCCTCAATAGCATAAGATCAGGTTCCCTAGCCCAGCCCAGATGCCCACCGAATCATCCTCAAAGTGATCTTTGCGGTTGCGGAAACGCTGCACCAAAATGTTGAAACGCTTCATACCGCCGATGGCATGTTCGATCAAGATGCGAACTTGACTCACGGCATAATTCGCCGCCTGCTGCTCCGCCGTCAATTCTGGAGTCGGATTCGTCTTGCTCTTCCGGGGTTTCTTGTGTGGAATCTCAAGCATTTCGCCTTTGTAGTCCGACTGAATCCCCTGATAACCCAGGTGCACCCAAACTTCTACGTCACTAAACCGGTCTAAGTCCGGTGGGAACTCTTGTTTTAACATGCTGTAATCATGGTTGTGACCACTAAACGTACGGCCCAGAAAGACGATCCATTTATCCGGCATCGACATCACTGTATTTTTCAGCGTATGGCTTTTTTTTACCACTATAGTGTTCACGTTGGGTCGTCTCATCTTGTGACCGGCGATAGCTTCTTTCAGTCGCATCAATAATCAGTTGATCCACACCTGACAACGCCTCCCTCAACGACTCTGGGGTCTTCAACTCTCGATAAGGCATGAGGTCTAACTGCACTAACGTGTCATACAGGATGGGAGAGAGCTTATGGAGATTTTCATTCGCTTTCGAACGTACCATACCAAATTGTGCACCAAGAACATCAAACGTCGGATACGTCTTGTAATAATATAGAACGAACAGGAGTTTGTCTGACAGAGTGGGTAATTTGCCTTTGATACCTGCACCCGGCTTTCGGCTGCGTTTGCCAGCTTGGACACCCTCCTCATAGCGTTTTTGCTGAGCCTGTTGATAGACGTGGCTGAAGGCGGGCAGCAAGAAGTCAAATTGCGTCTGAGACACACCGGTTAAGGCTTTCATCTGCCGATCATCTCGGATAACCAATGACCTGGCTGGGCTCCCTCCATCGTTTGGGGGAGGATAGCCTACCTCATTAACTATTGGGGAACAACCCTAATGATGTTAACAAACCGGGCATTATCCTCGAAGACATTACGCGTGGGATCTTGGAATTGGAGATCGTGGTTGCAGAGATAACTGCCGAGAATGCAAATGTGTTTTACGAATTGGGTTATGCCCATGCGCTCGACAAACCAACCATACTTTTGGCAGCAAGAGGTCGGCAGCTCCCGTTTGATATCAGCGGTTACAGATGTATTTTCTATGACAACACCATTGGTAGCAAAACTGATGTGGAAAGGCATCTCGAAACCCATCTGAAGAACATCCTGCAAGCAGCCTGAACGGGACTTGCCAACGTCATACGTGCAGTTGCTTGCTATGTTTCGATACGAGATAATCCTGGGTACGTGTTCCCCGTATGGTCGGATATGGAATTCGAGTAGGACGATAACAAAGCCGCCGAGAATCTGGCTAAGCACGGGGTGCGTGTTGCATACGCAACTCGTGTGTTTGACGATCCCTTGCACATTGAGCGGGAGGATCGTTTTGAGGATTACGGCGAAAGGCGGTATCAGGCGATTGGGATGGTCGACAACCGTGTGTTTTTTGTCGCCTATACCTATCGCCATGACGTGATTCGGATCATTTCAGCAAGAAGGGCTACACCACGTGAGCGACGACAATATCACGAGATTTAATCCGGACCGGGCCAAGCCGCCAACCATGAGTGCGGAAGAACTGGCCCGGCTCGATGCGATGACCGCTGAGGAGATTGAGGGAGCCGCACGAGCTGACCCTGACGCTCAACCCCTCACCGACGCAGAGCTGGCAGAGTTTGAACGGGTGCCGGACACCCGGGCGATCCGCCAACAGCTCAACCTGTCGCAGCGGGCGTTTGCAGAGCAGTTCCACCTTTCCTTAAGCGCCATACGTGACTGGGAGCAAGGGCGATTTCAGCCTGATCAGGCTGCGCGTACACTGCTCAAGGTGATTGCCCGTAACCCCGATGCGGTCCGAAAAGCGCTGGCAGAGCATCCGCACGTTTAATATGGGAATCCTGACTAGTCAGGGGCGCCCTAAGCGCCTGATGCAGCTCTGTTACCAAACCTTTGCTCGCTATCGGGAACGGTTGCCATGAGCCAGCCACAGCCTGACTCGATTCCTCGTCTTGACTTGGCGCCTAAGCTGAAGCGTCCACTACAGTGGTGGAACCTACTGGACTATTTGCGGTTGCTGCACTGGGTTTTTTCTTTCCTCAGGCGTTGCGATGGTATGCTGAGACGTTTGGGGGTGGGTATGTCCATCCGAGGGAAATGAACTGGCGCAGGGGATTAGATCGCCTACGGCAGAACCCTATCCAGCGGCAATTGCTGCTGCAGGGACTGATGTTGGCGATTGGTGTTCTTGTGGCCATGAGTGTGCTGTTACAGGGGATGGGCGTTTCCATTGATTGGTTCAAGGTAGAGGTTGGCGTGGCGACCGGCGTGGCGGCCAGTGTGGCAGGTGGTGTGGTGTTAGAGGTGGCGACCGGCGTGGCGGCTAGCACGTTGGCCGTTGTGTTATTCGGTGTTGTGGTCGTCGTGGCGTTTGGCGTGGCGGTCAGTGTGACGGGAGTTGTGACGGTCGTCGTGGTGATTGGCGTGGTGATTGGCGTGGTGATTGGCGTGGCGACTGGTGTGACGGTCGCCACGGTGTTTGTTGTAGCGGTCAGCGTGGTGTTTGGCGTGGCGTTTGGCATAGCGTTTTTCCGTCCGGAAAATTGGTTTTTAGGTTTACTGCTTGGAAGCTTTACATCTCGCTATCGATATCTGCCTAGCGTGGCGATCACGTCGATCCCTATTCCCTGGCTTTTTACGCAGCTCAGAATTTGGCTCGGACAAAATTGGGAGGCCGGACTTCAGCAAGCCAATCATCTCTTGGCTTATACCCTCCAGTTCATCTCGGTTATCAAAGCCGTAAACCAGGTTCTCGCCGAAATACCCGCAGAACACCTGATTTATCGAGTCGCTCAACTGGCTGAATCACCCTACGAATGGGAACTAGTACACTTTGCCTCCGCCTCTTTGACCGATGCCATGAAGTCCAGAGCCATTGATGGATTTTTCATGCTACCCTCTTTCGTAAAGCGAAAGTTAAAAGCTCGTCTAAGCCTTGAACCCCAATTGAATACCCCTGCCCGGGCCGCAGCGGCCGGATTTTGGTATCTGCACGATGAGCGCCAGAAGCAGCGGCTAAGGCATTTGCCACAGTATGCCCCCTGTCCTATGGGGAAGAAATGTTCACCCTGGCTCAAACGTTGACTGCTTTCCATGGCGTTCAAGAACCGGCTGCGATAGCGGCCCTGCAGGCGCCTGCCTTTCCGGAGGAACCCCTACTACGACCCATGACCTGGGAAGAACTCACGCGTTTGCGACGGGTGATCGAGGATGTACAAATGGTGCAGCGTCGTGTGTCACGTGCCACCAGAGCCTTCGCCCTCAATCGAGCCTTAGGCGAACTCAGAGCCGTGTTGGATCATGCCAATGCCCTGCCGGAAGCAGAACGCGGGCTGATGGTCAATATCGCGCAGACTTGGCAAGACGCGCTGTTAAGCATTGCCAGCGAGGTTGGGGAGATAACCATCACCCAGCCGGTGCGAAACCCCTACGTCATTGGCGATCCGGTACAAGGGCCATTGTTCGTCGGACGCGACGATGTGCTGCGGCAGCTCGAAGAGCTATGAGTTCTGGGGAATCAGCTGCAGTCGGTCGTTCTCTACGGCCATCGACGCATGGGGAAGACCTCTATTCTGCTGAATATATCCGGCGCTCTAGGGGTAGGCATATACGTTGTCTACGTGAACCTGCTGCGATCTGCCAGCGCCCAAGGGGTAGGGGACGTGATGCTGGCCATGAGCGATGAGATTGCGCAGGTGATGCATCTGTCACCACCCAGCGATGCGGACATGCTGGCCTTACCCTACCGCACCTTTGAACGCTACCTCAAGCAAGTGGAGACCGAACTAGGCCCGGGTGAGGGGCTGGTCATTGCCATTGACGAGTTTGAGAAGATTGAGGACCTGATCGCAGCGGGACGGCTCTCGGCAGATTTTATGGCCTGGTTGCGCGGACTGGTGCAAATGAGTTCGAAGCTGGCGTTTGCTTTTGCAGGACTGCATACCCTGGAGGAAATGACCGCCGATTATTTCCATCCGTTCTTTGCCAGTATCATTCCGATCCGAGTCGGTTTCTTGTCGCCTGGGGCCATCCGCCAACTGCTCGCTAACCCGGATGAAGACTTTCCCCTCGATTACGCACCCGAAGTCTTTGACGACATCCGGTCTTTGACCGCCGGGCAACCCTACCTGACCCAACTGATCGGTTTTCAATTGGTCCGCCGCTACAATGAGCACGTCTTTGAACGGGGACGGCCACGCGAGCGAGCCTTTGTGGCGGAAGATGTGCGGCGATCTTTAAAGCTCCGAATCATAACCCTTTGTATCAGAAGATATGCTATACGTCAAGTGTATAGGCTGTATCGCTGTTCTCCTGTTTGACACCCACCAAACTATTCCATAGAATCAGCTGGTGATATAGGGTCCTTTACACCTGAGCGACGGATGCTAGCCCTTACAACTGATCGCCACATCCTGAGATGCAATGATGGTAACCTGATTATCATTACCGTATATACGCTCATGGAGGAACTATGATTTGTGAGTTTTGTGGCGGTGAGACGAGAAAAAAGCAGGTCAAGAAACAACACTGGCTTCATGGAAAACTTTACATCGTCGAGAATGTGGAGGCAGAGGTGTGCACGGATTGTGGCGAGCGTTATTTTCATGCAACCACTCTCGACGACATTGATCGCTATCTTTTGGCCGATCATGATGTCAAAGAGAGGATGGATGTCGAGATTGTTAGCCCATAGGAAACGCTCTGGACTACCTCTTCACGCTAGAATTAACGGTCTATAGGAACCGCAGCATGCGCACCCCCCACCTCATTCCCGAAGTCCATCTCTACCTTGTCCAAAACAACGCCGTCTTGCTCATGCGCCGCTGCAATACCGGCTACCAAGATGGCCGCTATGGGTTGGTCGCCGGGCATGTAGAGCCGGGCGGAGACTTCATTGATGCGATTATCCGTGAGACTCGTGAAGAAGTCAGCTTGACGGTGGCGCGAGCGCACTTGGAGGTGGTCCATGTCATGTGCCGCTTGAAACCGGCAGGCGATGAGCGCATTGCCGGCTTTGTGCGGGTCGCGGCCTGGACCGGCGTCCCGGCCATTATGGAGCCCGACAAATGTGATGATCTGCAGTGGTTTGCCTTGAGTGCGTTACCGATTAATACCGTTCCGTATGTCCGCGAGAGCATAGCGTATATCCAGCAGGGTCGGTTCTACAGCCACGACGACGGCGAATGCTGACGCTTACGTTTTAGGGTTCCGCAGCAGCAACACAATCGGCATACTGACGAGACTCAGGATGGTCACCAGCATGAAGCAATCCTGATAGGCTGCCACCGTCGCCTGCTGTCCCAAGTGACGCAGGACCAGTGCCAGCACTTGCGTCTCGCCGATCTGGCCGACAGCGCCCGCTTGCTGCACCAGATCCCGCACCGGCGTCAGAATTTCTCCCCAGCCAAGTGATGAAAAAACCTGCTCCTGGCCGAGCCGGCTGTATTGATAGGTCAGGCGGCGCTGCAAGACCGTGGTCACCATGGCGAGCCCCAGCGTATTGCCCAGACCATTCTGCATCAGATTGAGGAGGCCGGACCCCATGCGCACCTTTTCCGGCGGCAGATGCGACAGGGCGGCTGCGGTCACGGGCGCATACACAAAACCGCCACAACTATAGCGTAAAACGACCATCCAGATGATCCAGCTGAGAGGACGGTCGAGGCTGAGACCTAGGGTAAACCAATACGATGACAACGCAAAGATGCCGAGGGCGCAGAGCATGATGACCCGGCGGTCGATCTTGTCAGCCACGCGGCCGGCCAGTGGAAAGCCGAACGCCAGCGCCAGGGAGCCGGGCAAGAGGACAAAACCCGCTTGCGCTGGCGTATAATCGAGCAGCCGCTGCACCAGGATGACCTGCAGGAAAGTGCTGCTGGTGAAATTCATAAAGAACAACAGCATGACGATGGAGACCGCCGAGAAGGTCACGTTGGTATAGAGCCGCAGATCGACCAACGGCTCCTTGGTGAGCAACTCACAGGCAACGAAAGTGACAAATGCCACGCCCGCTACGACAAACAGGCGCTGAATGAACGGCGAGTCCCAGCCGTGCCGTTGGCCTTGGGTCAGGGCGACAATGAAGCTGACGAGAAAGACGCTCAGGGTGAGCAAGCCAGCCAAATCGAGCGAGTGTTTCGTCTCTTCACGGACATTGGGCAGAACGAGCAACACCAAGGCAATACACAGCAGGCCGGGGACGAAGTTCAGGAAAAACACCATGCGCCAGCTCAGATATTCCGTGACATAGCCCCCGATCACCGTGCCCAATATCGGGCCGGACGTCTGGGCCATACCGAAGATGCCCATGGCCATGCCGCGCTGTTGCGGTGGGAAGATATTGCTTAAGAACAACATCGTCATCGGCGAGATCGGACCGCCGCCCATGCCTTGCAAAATACGGAAGGCGATGAGCGAGGAGCCACTCCAGGCGAAGGCGCACAGGGCGGAGTTGGTCACGAAGACGATCATGCTCAGCAGATAAAGCGTGCGGTTGCCAAGCCGATTGCCGAGCCAGCCAACCGCCGGCACCAAGATGGCTCCGGCAATCACGTAGGCAGTCACAATCCATTGGGCTTGCGCGAGATTGAGCCCATAGACCGTCATGATCTGTGGGAGTGCGATCTGCACCGCCACTTGACTCATGCTGACCAAAAAGCCACTGAACGAGACGGTAAAGGCGACCCACCACCGGTGCGACGGTCTCGCCGGATCGAACAGCCCGCCGGGGCGCGATATCGTCGGCGTCCGTGTTGTCGTGTCAGACTGTGCCATGCAGCGTCTTTCAAAGAAGCTGACAGCTGTCAGCTGTCAGCTGTCAGCTTTTGGAAGTTATATTCTTTCAATCCGCATTCCGCATTCCGCATTCCGCATTCCGCATTCCGCATTCCGCATTCCGCATTCCGCATTCCGCATTCGTCAGCCTTTGGGTAGGCCTAAGACACGCTCGCCGATGATATTCTTCTGAATTTCCGACGTGCCGGAAAAGATGGTTTCGGCCCGGCTAAACAGGAAGAGATACTGCAAATCGGCCTGTGTCGGATAGTAGGGTGACGCCGGGGACAATTGCGAGTGCAAGCCGAGAATATCCTGTCCGATTTCCTGCAGCCGTTGGTGCGTTTCGCTCCAATAGAGCTTTTCGAGCGATGCCTCTGGCCCTGGCGGTTGTCCGCGCAACTGGCTGGTGATGGTGCGGAAATTGTTCAGACGCATGAGATCGACACGGATATAGGCATCGGCGAGTTGTTGGCGTATGACCGGATCGGCGCTCAGGGGATGGCCATTGCGCCGGGTCTTTTTGGCCACGTCGATGATGTCGTCCAGATGGCGCCGAATGTACACTTGCGTGCCGAATGAAGCGGAACCGCGTTCGTGGGTGAGCGTCGTCATCGCAATGCGCCAGCCGGTGTTGAGATCACCCACGAGCTGGGTTTTGGGCACCCGGACATTTTCGAAAAAGACCTCGTTGAATTCGGCGCCACCCGTCATTTGCCTGAGGGGTTTAACCGTAATAACGCCCGGACTGTGCATCTCCACCAGGAGGTAGCTGATGCCGCGGTGCTTCGGGGCGTCCGCGTCGGTGCGCACGAGGAGAATGCACATGTCCGCATATTGCGCCATACTGGTCCAGATTTTCTGCCCATCGACGACGAAATCGTCGCCATCATCGACGGCGCGAGTTTGCAGCGAGGCGAGGTCGGAGCCGGAGTTCGGTTCGGAAAAACCCTGACACCAGATTTCCTCGGCGCTTAAAATCTTGGGAATGTAGCGTTTTTTTTGTGCCTCGGTGCCGTGTGCCATCAGGGTGGGACCCACGATCATGAGCCCGAGGGCATTGGCCATATCCGGTGCTTGGGCCCGTGCCATTTCTTGCGAAAAGACGGCTTGCTCGATCAAGGTGGCGCCGCGCCCGCCATACGCTTTTGGCCAGTGAATGCCGGCCCAGCCGGCATCGTACATGTGGCGTTGCCAAGCGCGCCGGTATTGAAAGGCGGCGTCCGGGTCGCTTGGCAGCGGCTCGGCCGGGACGTTGGCCTCGAGCCAGGTACGGATTTCATGCCGAAAGGCTTCGGCGTTCTCGTCAAAATGGATGTCCATGGATCAGGTCCTTTATGAGTGATGAGCGGTCAGCTCTCAGCGCTGCGTTTGACGATCGCATTGCGTTTTTCGATGCGGTTCATCATACTGGCCTCAGCGCTGGAATACAACGGCGTATGTGTACGCCTCCGATGCGTTCTCAGCCGGTAGGAAAAGTGAGGAACGGTATGGGCAATAGGCGACGTCCCCTCCGAGTTGGGCACCGTGGGGCTGCTGACTTGGCGCCGGAGAATACCCTGACGGCGTTCCGGTTGGCCCTTGAGCATGACGTGGACGCGGTCGAACTCGATCTGCATATGAGCCAGGATGGGGCGCTGGTGGTCATGCACGATCCGACCCTCAGGCGCACAACGGGAACGGATGGGGAGATTCGCGATTATAACCTCGCTGAACTGTGGTTGCTAGACGCGGCGGCGACCTACCAAGGGCGCGACATCGAGCCCCAGCCCATTCCGACCCTGGAGGATGTGCTCGACCTGGTACAGGGTCACGCCGGTGTGCAGATCGAGATCAAACAAAGCACGGACAACACCCCCTATCCCGATATCGCAGCCAAAGTCCTCGATGTGGTGTCGCAGTACCGGATGCTGGCCGAGACCATGATCCTCTCGTTCGACTTTGACACGTTGCATGCGATCACGGCGTTGGAACCACAAGCACAAACGTGCGCTCTGGCGGGTGCGACGTATCTATCCCGGCTGGGTCTGCGCCGGCGCGCTACCCGCGTGGCAACACAACTCGCTGCCCATGGCTTCCGCACGGTCGGGCTCGATCACACCTATCTCACGCCGCAACTCTTCCAAGCCTTGCATGTCCAGGGGCTCCGCGTTGGCGTCTGGACCGTGAACGATCCACAAGCGATACGGAAATTCGCTGATATGGGGGTCGATTTTGTGACCTCGAATCGTCCTGACTTGTTGCGCGATCTTATGCCATGATAGGGTCTAGAATTTAGAACGACTTAGGCAGGAGATAAACCATGCCTATGACGGTTGAACAAATCGAGGCAGAAGTTCTGAAGTTGCCGGAGCAGGCACGGGCGGAATTGCTGGGTCGGCTTCTGCGCAGTCTCGCGGATACCTCGGTAATGGATCAGGACGTGGCAGAAGCGTGGGCGCAGGAGGCGGTACGTCGCGATGAAGAGATGGCGTCGGGTTCTGTCGCCGGTATTTCTGCGGAAGAGGTATTTGAGGAACTGAGAAGCAAAGGGAAATGAAGAGGGCGATATTCCATCCCGCAGCGCGCCGGGAACTCGAAGAGACGATCGACTACTACAATGCGGAGAGGCAAGGATTAGGGAGAGAGTTTCGAAAAGAAGCTCAGGGCGTGATTGATCTCTTAACCAGGTTTCCTCGGCTTGGGCAACCCGTCCGAGGCAGAGTGCGGCGGATATAGAGTTCTCACATTCTGTATCCGCCATAGCGATCAAAGGAGCCAGATGATGACCCCAACCGTACGAGGCTACCCCGCGACATCAGACCGCTGTCGCGGCTGGCTACGCTATCTACACCGGAAAGCGACCACGCCCGACAACTGGGACAAGAATGGCCACCCCCACGAGCATTGGGACGCCATCACGGGCGAACCGACGACGTCGTGGCATCGATTCGACCTGATCCAATCCAGCTATGCCATGGCCCTGATGGCCGATACCACCCCCGCTTGGCGGGAAGTGTACAGTACCATTCTCGATGAACTGGCTTGCCGCTACACGGGATACTGGGCTGCCAAGGACTGGCTCGACCAGATTGGCCACGACCCGCGCCGTCAACACTACCCCGAGGGCTGGCACGAGTTGATTCCGTTACATTTGCTGGGTGAGTACGACGTGCCCGGCTGGACGGCCAATGGCGCCGAGCCCTGGGGCTTGCAGATGGATCCGGTGGGCGCTGACGGCAACTTGTTTTTCAAGGGATGGTTGCTGGTGATCCTGGGCTTGCATCTCTACGTCTCCGGCGACGAAAAATGGAACCAACCCTTCGAGATCGTACGCGATGGCGCCAATACGTTTACCTGGACACACACCGAGATTGCCAATCATCTGGCCGCGCAATGGTCTGGACGTGCCGAAGGGTGTCATTGAGAAAATACGAAGATATGGCCCACGTGACTGGGCGCAGCCGGCCTCGGTTTGAGGCTCTATGACATGCTCTACGGCCGTGACATGCACCGCGTCTTCCACCACTGGTGGACCTATGCACGGGCGGAATATGTGCCGTTTCAGGATGGTCGTGCTCCTGATACTCTGACCATGTATTACGACCCCCTCGTCAACTATCATCACCGGGTGGGGCTCGGCGGTGGACTCGCTTTGATGTTTCAACTCGTACCGCAGGGACGCGACGAAGCGCGACGGCTGTTTGAGGCAGCGGCTGAACAGATCGGCTGGACGACTTTGGAGCCCGTCCGGGAAATTACTCGGGACCGGACGACCCTGGCCGACACGCCGCAGGGCACCCTCCTGGGGCTGATTCTGGCGCGGGAATTTGGCCACGATGCCGTGTACGCGAAACTGAAAGCCCACGCCGAAGCGCATTACGAGCCGACCTGGCATCCTGACACGGGTGAATTCACGTGGGGTTTTGGTCTGCACGAGCCGCATCCCCGTGGCCAATTCAACGCTGCCATGATGACCGCCGAGGCGGGCAGCGAGGGGGCGTGGTGGCGGGTCTGCAACGCGCCTAACCTGCGCAAGTTTACCGATCCGACCGTCCACGGTGTGGACTTTCCGAACGTCTGCCTGTCGCAGGCCTGGTACGATGTGGAGCGCCGACGTCTCGTGCTCTGCACCGACGCCGGAGCCCCTGGCGCCAGCGGCCAAGCGACATCGTTCCGCGTCAGCCAGCTCGATCCGCACGGCTGCAGGGTGACGATCGATGGGCAACGATCTGACGACTGGCGCATGGTGGACGGCGAACTGGAAATTGCCACTACCGTCGGCCCACATACGTTTCTGATCACGCACTAAGGGAGAGGCAGACGTTAGACTTGCGTACCAAAGCCTTGTTGAAAGCGTTCGATACGCTGCTGGATTTCCGCCACGATATCACGTAATGATCCGACATCGGAAGGGCTCAGATAAGAAGTGAGTTCGTCGACCAAAACGTCCATACCCGGCCGATAATCGTGCATCAGCGTCGCAATATCGTTTTCATAGAGGCCAACGCGGGCAAAGTTGCCTTGACGGTAGAGCGAGGGCAGGGCATACAGTTTGAGCAATAGGAGCCCTGCGACCGTGGCGCACAGAATCTCATGCTCCTGAAACGGCTGCGTGGTAGCATAACGATGTTGCACCATGGCGAACAAGGGATTGCGGGTGAGCAGAAAATCGATCTGTAACGTTCCGAAAGTGCCTCGGGCAAAGTTTTCATCTTGGCTTATGAGGTTAATTTCAGGAAGTTCTTGCAAAGAAGATGTACTAATGATGAGATCGATATCCTCTGTACTGCGTCCCTGAATGTAATGAAGGATGGCAATGCCGCCAACCAGAAGATATCTGATACGTCGTGCTTTTAATAGTGCAAATAACTGCTCAACGGCCTGTAGCAACGATTCGGTATCCATGGTATCTTTGTGGAATTTTCTAAAATTGAAGACACACGCATGACGAATCACATTGCCAATATGGATGCTATGATGTTCTAAGGACTCTGATGAAGGCATCATATCATACTTTGCAAGGTCTCTACGTTTCGGATAGCGCCTCGTGTCATTATCGTAACCCGTATTTCTTATAGGATCAAGAAGGACGGTCGCGGGGTGGCCTTGCCGCCCGGGTGGACGCGCGTGCCGGGGAGCCGTATAATAAGACCTTATCATAGCGGTTGTCCGTCTGGCAGAGGGTGCAAGGGACGCCCGAGCCAGACGGTCACTGCTTTCATCGGCTGATGCCGCGGAGCGCCCCTGCTTGACGCATCAGCGGACAGGCGTCAGCCTCAGAGGAGTTGGCCCGGTGCAGACCCAACGCCAGATGCAGTACCGTTTACCGACATTCGCCAGGTTGTGGCAGCGTTTACCCATGCGTCAGTGGTTTGCACGCATGCGTGGGTGGGTGGAGCGAGCGCTAGAAAAAGTGGCTGACGGTGGCTGAGGGACGAACTGCTAGTGCTTCTCAGGCTGAGAAGTGAGAAGGATATCGGACGATGGCGAATCGGCACACCCATTTCACGACCTCCAAAGGCGATTTTCGTCTCGAACTCTTCGAGGATAAAGCGCCAAAAACCACCGGGAATTTTATCAAGCTGGCTGAAGATGGGTTTTATAATGGTTTGACTTTCCACCGGGTGATCGACGGCTTTATGATTCAAGGCGGCTGCCCCCACGGAACCGGTACGGGAGGGCCGGGCCATATGATCGATGATGAATTCCACTCGGAGTTGAAGCACGATGGCCCTGGCGTTCTGTCCATGGCCAATGCCGGGCCGAATACGGGCGGGTCGCAATTTTTCATCACCCTCGCGGCGACCGACTGGCTGGATGGACGTCATGCGGTCTTTGGCAAAGTCGTCGACGGCATGGACGTGGTCAGCACCATTGGCAAGGTGCCAAAGGGCGCGCAAGATCGGCCCACCGAAAACGTCGTGATCCATTCGGTGACCATCGCGTAACCGCCAGGAACGATGCGCATGGGCAGTACTAGGGCCGCATAAGCGCCCGCTTGCCGGCCGTGTAGACGACCAGGAGGGAGACGGCGCTCCACAGGATGGCCCAGATAAATGCCGAAACATGGGTGATCTGGGCCAGAATAGCCGCATCGGTTTTCGCGCCGACGATGAGAAAATCGCTAAGATCATACAGCGCATACAGCGAACTCATCACGGCCAGCACATCGATTATGTAATGGGCGCCCGGCAAGGGTTTCCAGGCCAATACGCCAAACACCGCCACCGTTCCCAGCCCAAAAACTACCCCAAACGTATTCCGCACGAACCACACGGTCACGATGCCGAAGAGCACGGCGAGCCCGGCAAAAATCTTCGTGGCCCACGGTGCTCGTCCCGAGAGCAAGAGCATCAGGCCACCGAACAGCGCGCTGCCAACGTACCCGGCTGACGCGATCAAGAGCGCATTGCCCCCAATGTGCTGTACGTAGCCGGATTCCCACGGCGTCACGACCATCGACACGACCCGGCCGCCGGTGAACACAGTGGCCAGTGCGTGCCCGGTTTCATGAATGAACACGACGAAAATTTTGAACGGGGCGAGGACGGGAGAGAGCCAGAAAAAGATCGACACCACCGCGATACTCACCAACACGGTGAGCCGGCGGATATTCAATGCGCGATGATTTGCTGACGAGATGGGTGTGGTCATATGCTGCCGCTTTCCTCTGCCATGTGATAAGCCTTGTCCCCTGCATCCCCACCATTGTGCCCCCATTCGCACACGTTTTGCCAGGGGGCACACCGCCAGTGCTGCCGCTCGGCGTGGCATATTGGCCCAGGGACGGGGGTGTGATACAATCCGCTGACCGCAGTAGGTGCTGGGATTCATGCTGATGGCGCGAAGGATCGTGTATGGATATGTTGGCCAAAATCGCGGAACAGAAAATCCGTGAGGCAATCGAACGTGGAGAATTCGATAACTTGCCCTTCCATGGCAAGCCGATCATCCCCGAAGACCTGTCAGGCGTCCCGGAGCATTTGCGCATGGGCTACAAGATCATGAAAAATGCCGGTGTGCTGCCACAAGAAATGCAACTTAAAAAAGACATCGTGACCCTGCAACAATTGATCCATGCCTGTGAAGACGACGAGGAGCGGCGACAGCTGCAAAAGAAGCGGAGCGCCACGATGATGCGCTTCAATATGCTGATGGAAAAGCGCGGCCAGACCTCGGCCTACCCGCAATATCAGAGCCAGATGGTCCAACGTTTCAGCTAGTGCACGCGAGCACGGGCGCGCGTGCGTCAGCGGTTTTCGCGGCATGTGTGATCCCTCTTGCCAAGGTATTGAGTATACTTATGGATAGGTCGTGAAACACCATCTTTGGTATGCATGAAACCCTTGGCATGACGGGAGCTTGCCGTGACGAGTCAGCAGGCGTCGACACCACATGACGAGCCACAATCTCATGTCGGAACACAGATTCTTGTCATTGACGATAACGAGCCACTTCGCTCTATCATGCGGCAAATGCTGGAGACCGCTGGCTATGAAGTCGCGGAAGCCGGCAACGGCCGAGAAGGCATGCAGCGCTACCAAGATACGCCTGCAGAGTTGATCATTACCGATATCTTGATGCCGGAGCAGGAGGGGTTGGAAACGATTCGAGCCTTGCGACATGCCAACCATAAAGTCAAAATCATTGCCGTCACGGGAGGAGGTGAGACAGGGGCGTTAGACTTTCGCAAAACCGCCGAGTTGTTAGGGGCCAAGCGGACCTTGCAGAAGCCGTTTACGCGAGCGGAGTTCCTTGGCGCGGTGCGAGAGGTTTTAGGTGCGTGAGACGTCATGGTATGGTGAGCGCCATGGCTCAGGAGCAGGTGCTCACCGAATACGCTGCCCGCCGATTGGCCGGACAGAGATGCGATATCATCGAGCGCTGACGTACAACCTATTCCGCAGCGCATCCTTGTCCGCGTAACACCCCTGCACATGACGGCGCCCACCGCTGAAGGCGCTACGGCCGTGTAAAACCCGCTCATTGTCCATAAGCACGAGGTCGCCGGGTCGCAGACGTAAGCCAACCAGCCCTGCCGGATCATGCAACAAATGCCCGAAAGCCCGATAGGCGGCGTAGAGTTGACAGCCCCAGAGGGCTCTTGCGGCTGTCGAGAGGCGCGCGCCTCGGTCTGAGGCAATGCGTCTGCAGCCACTCCGGGGCGTAGTGGGCCTCGATGCCTTCCGGGGCGAAGGTGACCATCACGTCGTTCTCGGTGGTCAGGGTGGCACTGCTGTCGCCGCACACGCCGCTGGGCCCATTTCCATCCCCACTTTGGTCTTGGCGTTGGCATCGGATCCTATGTCCTTTGATGATGGTAACGTATCATAAGCCGTCTGTACATGCTCTATAACTTACAGAAATATATCAGCGGCATATGAGATTCCGATAAAGCCGCCGTGAATTTTTGATTAAGCCCAGTGTGCGAATTCTCTTTGCGTTGCGCCCAAGCCTATGCCAAGATTCACGGGCGCGCTGATCGGCTATGTCGGCACGTCGGGAGAAAACATCGGGAAAGGAAGCGGTCTATGCGTGACCAAGAGGATGGAAAGTGTGTGAAGCAATAGAAACGACCGAACAAGCAGCAAAACCAGCAATCGCTTGCTGTCTATGGATCGGCATCTCGACCACGACTTTCTCAAGCGCGGTTTACCGTCTTGCCTACGACGATTTTGTTCCCCCCTTTGGCAAAGGGGGGACGTAGGGCTACCCCAGCGGCGCGGGAACAGCTCGCTGGGCGGCCGGTTGCGGCCACCAGCAATCATCGTACTCACCCCACATTTGCTTCATGTGGGGCATGATTTCCCTGGCAAACAGCTCCGTGTTGCGCTTGGTCACCTCCGGCGGCATGTTGCCGAAGTGGCACAAGACCATGAGATGGCCGACGCGCATGCTCTTCATCGCTTCGCCGAGTTGTTCCCGAACTGTACTGGGGCTGCCGGCAATGACGTAGCCCTGTTCGACAAAATCCTTCCA
The DNA here is from genome assembly GCA_965178525.1 of uncultured bacterium. Taxonomy (GTDB): domain Bacteria; phylum Tectomicrobia; class Entotheonellia; order Entotheonellales; family Entotheonellaceae; genus CBCXVS01. The sequence continues at coordinate 30,360 of CBCXVS010000017.1, forward strand.
GGTCAGGTTGGCCCGGGCTTTGGCCGCGGTGGCGCCGAACTGGGGCTTGAAGCCCCGCCTCAGGGTTTCCTGCGTGCGGTACCCAGGCGCATCGGCGAAGCCTTCGTAGATATGCAGGCAACGATTGTAGAAATAATCGGCATGAGGCGCGTAAATTTTTTCCGCCTCTGCGTCCGTGTCCGCAACCCCGACTAATTGCAAGAAGCCGACGCGGTAGGGATTGGGATCAATCTGCCGCTGATCTACGATCTGCCAAAAGCCGTCCAACACCTCTTTGCCGCGCTTATAACCGTAGTAGCTCAGGTAGCAATAGCAATAGTCATGATCGAGGCACCAATCCCAGGTTTCGACGCTGCCACCGCCCGGGATCCAGACCGGCGGATGCGGCTTCTGCAAAGGCCGCGGCCAGATATTGACATAGCGCAATTGCGTGTATTTGCCGTTGAAGCTAAAGGGATCGGGGCGGGTCCAGGATTGCACGATGAGATCGTGCGCTTCGCGGTATTTATCGCGTAGCGTCACGGGCGATTCGCCATAGGCAAAGTTCGTATCCATCGAGCTACCGACGGGGAAGCCCGCCACCAGGCGGCCACCGCTCATGACATCGAGCATGGCGAACTCTTCGGCCACCCGCACCGGCGGATTGTACAGGGCGATACTATTGCCCAACACGACCAGCGCCGCTTTCGACGTCCGCCGCGTCAGCGCCGCAGCCATCAGATTGGGGGACGGCATGAGACCGTAAGCATTGGCGTGATGCTCATTGACACACAAGCCATCGAAGCCCGCCTCTTCGGCAAATTCTAGCTCATCGAGATAATCGTTATAGACAAAGTGGCCTTTTTCCGGGTCGTAGAGTTCACTCGGCACATCAACCCAGACACTGCGATACTTTTGTTTGAAGTCATCCGGCAAATACGGATAGGGCATGAGGTGGAACCAGTTCACTTTCATGTGCCATCTCCTGTGCGGTGCTCACCAGCTTCCTCCGGCGGGCTTGCGGTCTGTGTCTGCACGGCGTTGGTTTTGACCTATCATATAGGAAGGCAGCGGAGGCTGTCAAAAGGTCTGACGCCATTCTAAGGTTGACGCCATGCGCAATTTGTATCAGAGTACAGCCACTGTGTACGGTTGCACCGGCGCACATCCTGCGGAGGGGACCTGTCAAGGATGGAGGTTAAGCAATGATCAGGAAGAGAAGAATCGTGTGGAAGCGCTTTGTACTGCTCGGCCTGCTGGCTATCGTCTTTGCCGGTACAGCACAGGCGGGGAAGACGCTCGGCGCGGTGAAGGCACGCGGCGCGATCAAGTGCGGCGTCAATACGGGACTTGCCGGCTTTGCGATCGCCGACAGCACAGGCAAATGGACCGGCCTGGACGCCGAGACCTGTCAGGCGTTGGCCGCAGCAGTGCTCGGCGATGCATCCAAAGTGCAATACGTGCCCTTGTCGGCACAGCAACGCTTTACCGCCTTGCAGTCGGGCGAGGTGGATGTCCTCATCCGCAACACGACCTGGACGCTGACGCGCGACGCGTCGCTCGGTTTCCACTTTGCCGGCGTCACATTTTATGACGGCCAGGGCTTCATGGTGCCGAAAGACCTGGGGGTGAAAAACGCCAAGGATCTCGATGGCGCCGAGGTCTGCGTGCAAACCGGGACCACGACGGAACTCAATCTGGCCGATTATTTCCGCGCCCATAACATGAGTTTTAAGCCGGTCGTGTTCGAGAGCTTGGAAGAATCGAAAACGGCTTTTTTCAACGGCCGCTGCCAGGTCTACACGACCGACAAATCCGGCCTGGCCTCCATTCGGGCTGCCGATGCGCCGGACCCGAATGCCTATGTGATTCTCCCGGAAACCATCTCCAAAGAGCCGCTGGGCCCGGTCGTACGACGTGGCGATGACGAATGGTTTTCCATTGTCAAATGGCTCGTATACGCCTTGTTGGAGGCGGAAGAGAAAGGCGTGAAACAAGGCAATGTCGCCCAGATGATGGATAGCAAGGATCCGGTGGTGCAGCGGTTGCTCGGCTCGTCCGGAGACATGGGCAAGAAATTGGGACTCACGAATGCCTGGGCCGCCAACGCGATCAAGGCCGTGGGAAATTACGGCGAACTGTATGCGCGCAACGTCACCCCGATCGGTCTGCCCCGCGACGGTCTGAATCGGCTCTGGACCCAGGGGGGACTGCTCTACGCCATGCCGTTGCGCTAAGGCGAAGGACTGAGGACTGAGGACTGAGGACTGAGTAGGGACAAAACCGCAACGCAAGCCCCTACATATCGACGCAAGCTTTTACCCTCAGTCCTCATCCCTCAGTCCTCAGTCCTGATATGACAGGGAGAGGCCCATGGCCAAACTCACGGCTGAATCCGTCCCGGATGCCGCATTGGCGCCACGCCGCTCGCTTTGGCGCGACCCGCGGTTTCGCGCCATCCTCTATCAGGTCCTGGCGCTCATCGTGGTGGCCATGGTAGTCGCCTATGTAATTTCCAATACACTCGCCAATCTCGAAGAGCGCTCGATCCGGACCGGATTCGACTTTCTCTCGCGTGAAGCGGGTTTTCGCATTGGCGAGAGCGTCATCCGTTATCAGGCTGCCGATAGCTACAGCCGGGCCTATGTCGTGGGTATACTCAACACCTTACGCGTATCGCTTCTGGGGATCGTCCTGGCCACGTTCATCGGCGTGGTCGTTGGCATTGCCCGCTTGTCTCCCAACTGGCTGGTGGCCCGGCTCGCATCCGTCTATGTCGAGACGGTGCGCAACATTCCGTTGCTGCTGCAGCTCTTTTTTTGGTATTCCATCATTACGCACACGCTGCCGGCCGTGCGGCAGGCGCTCACCCTCTTGCCTGGCGTCTATCTGAGCAAGAGCGGCCTGATGTTTCCGACACCAATTTCACATCCGATTCATCCGTACATGGCCGTGGCATTGGCCGTCGGGTGTGGCCTCGCTTGGGGCGTGATCCGCTGGGCCAAACGCCGCCAGGAAGCCACCGGGCAACAAACGCCGGTGTTGCTCCCCTGTCTTGGCGCCATCATGAGCCTGCCCTTGATCGTCTGGCTCATCGGCGGCGCTCCCACCGCCATGGACATCCCGGCGTTTACGCGTTTTACGTTCAAGGGCGGAAGCAGTGTGACCCCGGAATTTCTAGCCCTGCTAGCTGGTCTGACCCTTTACACCGCCGCGTTCATCGCGGAGAACGTGCGCGGCGGTATCCAAGCCGTCCCCTGGGGGCAAACCGAGGCGGCATCGGCGCTCGGCCTCAGGCGCGGCGCGGCCCTGCGGCTGGTGATTCTGCCGCAAGCGCTCCGGATCATTATTCCACCGACGACGAGCCAGTATCTCAATCTCACCAAGAACAGCTCACTGGCTGTTGCCATTGGCTATCCGGACCTGGTCTCGGTAACCAATACCTCGCTGAATCAAACCGGGCAGGCGATTGAGTGTATTGCCATCATGATGTGTGTCTACCTGACCGTCAGCCTGTCCATCTCAGCCGTCATGAACGCGTACAATCGCTACGTTGCCTTGGTGGAGCGGTAAATGAATAGCTGATAGCTATTAGCCGATAGCTATTAGCTAAAAAAGAAGATAGAAAATTTCTTCTTCCTGCGTTTTCGCTAACAGCTAACAGCTAACAGCTAATAGCTTTAAGTGGTACCAAGCCATGTACGAAACAGCGACCCCAAGCACCGCAACCGTGAGGCGTCCGCCGATCCTGCAGGTCGGTGTTGTCGGCTGGTTGCGCCAGAATTTATTTAGCAGTTGGTTCAACACCCTGCTGACCGTCCTCGCCCTGTTCTTGCTCGTGCGTGTGCTCCCACCGTTGGTCGACTGGTTGCTCAGCAGCGCCGTCTGGGGCGCTGCTGACCCGGAAGCGTGCAAAGAGGCAAGCGGCGCCTGCTGGGCCATGATCCACGAGAAATACCGCCTCATCCTGTTCGGGCGCTATCCCTACGAGCAACAGTGGCGTCCCCTAGTTGGTATTCTGTTGCTCGTGGCGCTGATCGGCATGAGTTGCAACCGCAATTTCTGGAAACCGTGGCTGGCAGATGCCTGGATCGGCGGTTTGGCGGTGTGGTTCATCCTCATGTGGGGCGGTGTACTCGGCCTCCCCTTCGTGCCAAACAACCTCTGGGGCGGCCTGCCGCTGACCCTGATCCTGACGGTGATCGGCCTGAGCATCGCCTTTCCCGCCTCGATTCTCCTGGCCTTGGGACGGCAATCGCGCATGCCGATCATCCGTGCTATTTCCGTAGTGTACATCGAGCTGATTCGGGGCGTGCCCCTGATTAGCCTGCTCTTCATGGCGTCCTTCATGCTGCCGTTATTCCTACCTACGGGTGTCAATATCGACGAAGTCCTGCGCGCGCAAGTGGCGATTATCATGTTCTCCGCCGCCTACCTGGCCGAAGCCGTGCGCGGTGGGCTGCAGGCGATCCCCAAAGGCCAATACGAAGCGGCGCATGCGCTGGGTCTGACGTATTGGCAGATGCAGCGTAAGATTATCTTGCCGCAGGCGATCAAGATCGCCATTCCGTCGATTGTCAATATCTTCATTGGTCTGTTTAAGGACACCTCGCTCGTCGCCATTGTCAGTCTGACGGACTTGCTCCTGTCCATGCGGCAGGCCATTGCAGACCCGCAATGGCGCCGGTTTTTCATCGAAGGCTACGTCTTTATCGCCATTATTTATTTTGCTTTCTGTTTCTTTATGTCAAAGTACAGCCAGTATCTCGAAACGCAATTCGAGACCGGCCATCGGCGCTGAGGGGAGAATGCGTCATGTCCGAATCCGCCAACGGGACCAACGGCATCATGGTGCACATCGCCGGTGTCAACAAGTGGTACGGCCAATTCCATGTGCTCAAGAACATCGATCTGACGGTGTCAAAGGGTGAACGGATTGTCATTTGTGGGCCGTCGGGCTCGGGCAAATCGACGCTGATCCGCTGCATTAACCGACTGGAGGAACATCAGGAGGGACGGATCGTGGTCGACGGCACCGAGCTGACCCATGACCTGAAGCATATCGACTCGATTCGCCGCGAGGTCGGCATGGTGTTCCAGCACTTCAACCTGTTTCCGCATCTCACCGTCATGGAAAACTGCTCCCTGGCCCCGATCTGGGTGCGCGGGACGCCGAAACGCGACGCCGAAGCCATGGCGATACAGTATTTGGAGCGAGTCAAAATCCCCGAACAAGCCGGTAAATTCCCAGGGCAACTTTCCGGCGGGCAACAGCAGCGCGTCGCGATTGCGCGTTCTCTCTGTATGCAGCCGCACCTCATGCTGTTTGACGAACCCACGTCCGCCCTCGATCCGGAGATGATTTCCGAAGTCCTCGACGTCATGATCGACCTCGCCGAATCCGGCATGACCATGCTCTGCGTCACGCATGAGATGGGCTTTGCGCGCAAGGTTGCCAACCGCGTGATTTTCATGGACGGCGGCGAGATTATTGAAATGAACGAGCCCGAGCTCTTTTTTAATCATCCGCAGTCAGAGCGGACGAAATTGTTCCTCAGTCAGATTTTATCGCACTGAACGGGCAACGACGGGTGGGGCGAAGAGGATCCGCGAAGGGCGCGAAGGCGCGCGAAGATCAAGAAAGGATGCGGGGATGTCCATCGAAGATCGGCTGGCGATCCTGGAGGTGATCGCACGCTATTCATACGCTTATGACGCGAGGGACGCGGAGGGGTTTGCCCAGCTCTTTACGGACGATGCGGTGTGGGAAATGTTCGTCTCGGGGGCAACGGAGCCACAGGTCCGGCTCGAATCGCGGGGGGCCATTCGCCACTGGGCAGAGCAGAATTATCAAGGGCGTATTGCCGGGGTCTACTCTCGCCATTATCAGTCTGGCGTGCTGTTCGACGAGCTGACAGCGGAGACGGCACGGACTCGCACGATGGTTCTGGTGACGCACCAAAATGCCACTGATACAGCGCCGCGGCCGACACTCTCCGGGGTGTATGATGATCAGTGGCATAAGACGCAAGACGGGTGGCGGTTGGTATGCCGCACGTTACGGCACGATCAAAGCACGCCCTATCATGCGTCATAATGACGGTGGTTAGGCGTACTTGTCATGATAGGTTTCATCGAATAGGATCCGTCAATGCGCGTTTTCCGATACAATCTGCGGCTACATCCGGAGATCATGAATGAACGGATCTACAATGCGTGACAAGGTGCTTGAAGACATACAACTTATTCCTGAGGAGGCAAAGGGTCAAGTCTTGCTTTTAACCTTTTTGACGCTCAGCAGCGTTACTGGCATGCCTGCCTTACTATTTCTAACACCTGGAATTAATTGTAAATAGCAAGACTTGACCCCGATTTTCACGGGTTTTTTTCCCAAAGCGCCGAAATATACTTTGTTGGGGCTTATGCAACCCCCCCTCTGGAACCCTCATCTCATCAAGCATCCCTGCCTGCCCGCCGATAGAGAGTCGTTCACATCTCAGGGAGACTTCCAGCCAAGCAGACGTCATGGCCACCACACCGCTCATCGGCTGCAACGCCCTACTGGATACCAGGCAGCGTGAGATGGCCATGATGAAAGGTAAGAAACTTTATCAAAAATATAGAAAATTCATCCCCTCATTCTTGATTGCAAAAAAGTCAAATCTAACTTCCAATAACGTCTACTCATGATTATACGTACATAGAAGTGACAAAAAACTAAAGAGGATATATCTGAAATGAAGTTTCGTACGACTCTACTATTGTCAATGTGTCTGTTCTTAATGCCCGCGCTCTCGGCATCGGTTACTATCCCTGACATCACCACCGAACCGGTGGTTCTGGGCCAGAAGACCCTCGTGTGGCTTCGTGAAGGTGGCGCCGACACGATTCCCCAACATCCATTTGACTATCCCGATCTGACCGGCCAGGCCAATGTGCTCGATGATTGGCACATGCAAACGAGTCCGGATAAGTGGGACTTGCTGGTGTCCACCGCCGGTAACTTTCACCGTTTTCTGAACGCTTTTCATCGTCAGGTCTACCTACCGGCCAATCCCGTTGTCGCCGATGGACAATGGGGCTACTCCACGTCACCACCGATCTCGATCCAACAGTTGGACCACGGTGGCTATCTCACGTTCGGAAACATGGAGATCCGCGGCATACCGATGGTGGTCATGGGCCCAGGTAGTATCATGAACGCGGTGGTTGCCGGCGGTTATAACGATGGCGAGAAAGAGAAGATTCTCAGCAATTTCGGTAACGTTCTCTTGATTCGTGCGGGCAATCCTAAAAACATTCGTGACATTTGGGATTTGGGGCGTCGTGATGTTCGCGTGGTGACGTCAAATCCGGAAACTGAACCCGGTAGTTTCGGTAACTACAGCTCCAGCGTCTTCCACATCGCGTTCCGTGAGGTTGAAGCCAAAACAGGTGACATCGACGAAGCAGACAGACAAGCCACGAAGTTATTCCATCAGGTCTTTAATCCCGGGAACCCTGACGGAAGGAAAAAGTGGGTCGTTGGTGATCGTATCCATCACCGTGACGTGCCACAGGCATTGGCGAACGGCGAGGCCGACGTCGGGCCTCTCTTCTACCATCTGGCGCAGACTGCTATGGAGGCCCATCCGGGCTTGTTCGAGATCGTCCCGTTGGGCGGGACACCGGATGATCCTCAACCCGTCCTCGGCAATCGCGTCGCCACCATGCAGGCCATCCGAATTGCTGGCGATTGGACGGACCAACAGAAAATCAATCGCGATAACTTCTTCTTAAAAATCACCAATTCGACCACCAACGCGGCTCTTCTCGAACGGTATTGGTTACGAGAGCCGGTGACCACAGGTAACAATCAACCGCCTCTTCCGTAACCTGAGATGCTCCATTGCTCGCGGCCTGTGGCCGGATCGCTCCGCGTCACGGGACCCCGAGATAACGCTTCGATCCTTGAAGGAAAAAGGCGCGATGCAAACGTGGCTCCGTCTGATGGCATGCACACTCATCCTACTGTGACGCCGGGCGCGGAATCGTCAATACCTGCTCAGGATAGATCAAGTTGGGGTTACGAATTCGATCACGATTCGCCTGGTAGATCCTCCGCCACATGACGGGATCGGCATGAATCGGCTGGCGGCCAGAAATGTCCCATAGCGTATCCCCACGGACAACGGTGTAGGAATGTGGCTGGGCCATGGCCAGCGTGGCAAGGCGCACCGCATCGCTCATCTCTTGGGCGCTGCGGCAATCCGCAGCGGCAGCGTCAAGCCGTTGCAGCGTCTGTCCATCCTCTCTCTGCTCTCGCAGGGTCTGGGCGTCGTGCACAGCGGCCTCGGCTCGGGCGAGGGCATCTGCGGCTGGCGCCACCGCCTTGACATCAGCGCCCGCTTCTTCCGCCGCCGTGATGGCCTGACGCGCGTCTGCCATACAGGAACGCACCTGCTCTAGCCGTGCTTCCGCTTGTTCCCGTTGCGCCACAAAGGTATCCTCGCGGGCTCGCACGGCAAGCGCTTCATGGAGGTGACACGCCTCCAGGGCCTGCATCGCACGCGCGATTGATGCCTGCTGCTGACCCGTGGTCAACAACCGGCGGGCCTCCGTTAGGGCCGTCTGGGTTTCGGCAGCGCCATCCCGCGCCAAGGCGACATCCTGCGGTGCCGTACCAGCGGCGACAGCCGCTTCCGTTGCCTGTTGAGTGCGTACCATACAGGCGTCGAGATTGACAAGCTGATCGGGCATGGCCGCCGCTTCCTGCGTCTGAGTTGAGGACGTTGTGGTACAACCTGCAACCAACAGGGCAGCGAGACTAAACATTCCTACAAAGAGCCGGAAGGACGATCGCTGCCTAGAGATAGACACCATAGCGTACAGCCCTCCTACGATAGCAGAGATAATTCTTTACCACCGCGACATTCCCAGCCTCTGCAAAACATACCGCCAATGCGTTTCGAATACAATATGCTTTATCAACTTTGAGGTCTCAATCCGCTACTTTCTTGTGTTGGCCGAGCCATCGCAAGGGAAATGCTTGTGCGACACACCGAACGCTTGATAGAGTATGTGTCTCAGATAGCGTGCTACGTATGTCTGCCGCACGGGGTTGGTGGGGTTTGGATGACCCCCGATGCCTGCCCCAAGCAGATGAGAACCAGCCAGGAGGACCGTGATGACGTCGGCGTGTTATGCTTGTCGACTTGCAGAGGGGACAGACCCCCTTCCCGGAGGCCGGATTGCCGCGACCGATCACTGGGTCGTCGAGCACTGCACTGGGCCGCTGGGTGTCGGAACATTGATCGTCAAACCTCTTCGCCACTGCCTCCATATTGGCGACCTCTCGCCAGCAGAATCGCAGGAACTTGGGCCACTCCTGCAACGTGTTGGACAGGCCGTTGAAGACCTGACGCAGGCGGACCAGGTGTATGTTTGCCTGTGGGCGCATAGCGGGTGGACACCGGTCCACATCCACTTCGTCGTGCAACCGGTGTGGAATCGGATGCGAGATGTCTATCCACGCCAGGGACCCGCGCTGCAGACGGCTATGTTTCAGTCTGGTGAGACGCCACCGCACGATGAAGTGGAGACGTTCTGCCAGCAGGCAAGACAGCGGCTTGCTTTGGGCGCAAGCGCGTAAGCGGCCGGTTGCGGACTTGCAGCCGGATATGTTTGACCTTGCTGTGCGGAGCCGGTGCCGCGCTGTCAGCGCAAAAAGCTCGTCGCGTCCTTTGCCCGCTGCAGCAGGAGGGTGGCGATGATTGTATTGTGCTCATAGGCTGCAGTGGCCTCGGCATGATCCAACGGTGCTTGAAGGGGCAGGCTGAGGGACAAGGCCACCTGTTCCTTCGTGCGGCGGGCGGGCGTCAGCATCTGTTACGGGTTGGGTGATAAATCCGTATGGGAAGACCTGTCCATGGGTAGATTCCTATACAAGTTATGGCTGCAAGTTATGGCAATGTCTTTTCTTCGAGCCGCGAGAGCGTCTCGGGACACGACATGATTCTCGCAGCATGCTGGCAGGTATCACTCATCATCGAGGTGACGATCCATATCCCTTGTATCCCTCCCTCAGGCAATTCAGCTTGATTTCGGTCTTCCTTGTTGTTTCGGCCCTCCAACCGAACCCCAACCCGGTCACGATGGGGGTGGCTCAGCAGGATTCAGCATCCTATCGAGTTCCGCCCAGTTTGTTGGACCGCCATGTCGGGCACAGACCGGTCGTACACAGTATGCCAGCCAGAGCGCGACAATCTGTGCCATCGGCCGAGAGCTGGCCGGCACCAGCCGTGAGGCCACCAGGCCGAAAGGAATCAAGACCTCGGGCGGCGCTCTGCCGGGCGCCGAGGCGAGGTCGAGACTCACGATCCATTCATTCGGCCCCGTGGTATGACCGTCTTGCCGTGGCAGCGGCAGTGGAAACAGGTCCTGGGGGGGGCTCGTCCATGCCCAGGGCGGTGAGCGTGGGCACGAGCGGGAACCAATGTCCTTGCTCGTCCACGCGTTCCTGCAAGATATTCTGGGACAGGGCACGGCCCACGCGCACCCGAAGCAGCGCCAGAAAATCCTGCATCATGGCGTGGTAGATCACCGCGTTACACCAGACGTCACGGTCATAGGTAGGCTGTGGCGGCACGAACCGAAAGACGGTTCCGAACCACCACGGCCAGCGTGGATCAGGCGTATAGAGGCGGCTGCGGTCGCTTGCCATCGGGTCATCTCAAGCCGCCAGCATGGCATGGGAGAGGGACCGCCAAGCGGCAGAGATCGGCGGGTCTGCTGGCATAGGATCATCCCTGCGCCGACAATGCGCGCGCCACGCAACGTGCGTCTTTACGGAATACGCTTGGAGTGATAGCATACGGTTGCTCCTTACCCCGTCGAGGTGAGTGTGTCGTAAGGGTCAGGGGGGTTGCTTCGCGGTGGCGCCCTGGCTCTTCGCCCTGTATACTGCTGAGATTCGCAGGTATACAGAATCAGATATCAATCTGTCGAATTTTTGTGACTATTTATCCTATTATACTATGATTCAGCCAAGAGTGAACAAAAAAAGTGATGGCCGTCTGACGAGTGAAAGCCCGGTGAAGGATGGCGAGCGTGTCTTAGACTGGATACGCGACAATCGCCACACGCTGACGTGGGTTGCCGAACGGCTTGGCTACGCCCGCCAAACGCTGTCGCAGTCCCTGCATCGCAATCACATTAGTCCCCGGCTGGCCGAGGCCTTGTTTGAGCATTTCGGGTTGCGCGTCCGCTCTACGGATGAAACGCCGAAGCCGGCCGAGGGTGGCCGGGATGCGACCAAGGGGGCTGATCGGAAACCGGCGCGTAGTCGTGGTAGACGTGGCCGTCCGCCCGGGATAGGACGTGGGCCGGGGGTGAGCAAGCTCGATCCCCATCAGGACAAGATTACCCACCTCTTAGACCATGGCGCGACGCAGAAGTTCATCGCGAGCCGCTACGGCACGTCGGAGAGTACGCTGCACAACTGGATGAAAAAACGGGGACTGAAACGGCGTAGAACCGACAACTGAGCGAGCGTCGAGCAACCTCCCCCCGCTGGGGGAAGGATGGAGATGCCTGCATATCCGGGTCCTGAGGCCTCTCAATCCCGTTGGCTGCCGCGCGTTTCATAGAGGTTGATCACTGCCACGTCCCCTTCGATGCGAACCTCTCCAAGCGGCAACACGTCCCGAGAGGCTTTGACCACCCAGATGTCCGGTGGCTCTGTGAAGCGTTCCTCGGCATCGCGGGGGCGTGGTATCGGCGGAGTGAGGATGAGCCGGGTGAGCTGTGTGTCGCTTTTCGCCATGATCACCTCAAAGGGGTATTCGTCAGGGCGATAGATGCCCAGCGGCACATACGTCCGATCGACGTTGCGGTGGCCGATGGGCATCCAGTAGGAGTCGATAGGCAGGTTGTCGGCCAGGTCGATGGCCTCGATCAGACTTTGCCGGATGATTGGGACCACGGGTTGTTTGTCCTTCCACCACACCTGAGGGCCGGTGATATCGGGGTTGTACCAGTAGTAGGCGACGTACTGCACGATTTCCTCAGGGACGTGGAAGAGGGTGCGCAGCAGGTCGACATAGTCGTTGTCCGGATTGGCGAGGGCTTCGCGAATCCGGGGGCGGCGGACAAAGTGGCCGTCTTCCTGGTAATTGAGTTGGTTATCGATGGCGATGTGGCCAGGGCCTTTGGAGATATTACCGGGAATGCTGCCCGATCCTCCCATGATCTGTTCCTTTCAGGTGTCCGGGGGTGTTTCTCCTAACGGGCTTGTCCCGTTTTGTGTCGGGGGCTGTGGTAGGTTGTCGGAATCGGGTTTCTTGAGCGGTGCGTTGAGTTCCTCTTGTAGCTGGGATGCCGCTTAAGCATATGGCACCATATCCGAGCCGTGTAAGAGGATGATCGCGTGTTTTAGCAGCCGTTTCGCAAGCATTGTACCATCGAGGTCATCGCGTAAGAGATACATGCGGGCGCAATCGAGATAGGTTCGGCCGAGTTCGGGCCAGGCGGCTACGGCGTCTGCCACTTTCATGGCGTGGACAAAATGTCCTGCGGCCTGCTCCCATTCTTGGTGCGCGGTAGCGGCCAGGCCCAGCAGCCGCGGCAAGACAAAACACCACCCACTGGTAAAGAGCACGCCCCGCTCGATGGCCTCAGCCAGCATCTGGGCTGGCTGCTCAGTGATGGCCGGATTGCGGGTCTGTTCTCCAAGTTCGATGAGGGCACATAACGGTGCGAGCGAGTAGGTATCATAATTGACCACGTCCATCAGGCTCGTGGTCAGCGCGGTGATGCGTTTGGTGCGCCATTTGCCTTGCCGGGCGCGTATCAGGTGCTGAAATACCTGTACTAGCGTGTGCTCGAAGCGGCCTGGGGCGTCAAAGAGCCGTCCCGGTTCGATGATCCTCGCCAGAGTTTGTTCCGCTTCCGTCCACATCCCGCGTAGGGCCAATGCGCAGGCCAGGGCTTGCAGTGCCCGGAATCCACCCCACGGATAACGGGAGCGTTCCACCATGCGCATAGCTCGCTCGGCGTGCCGTTCTGCAGTATGGAAATCCCCCTTCGCAACCGCAATGGAAGCCAGATGAGAGAACGCCTTAGAATACTCTCCCCAGATTTGGAGAACTCTTACAACGTCTGCCCCTTCCCATGCCGTTGTTTCTGCCTCCTCTAGACCGAAGTTCCTCCCGTGATTCGGCGACAACTTGTTGAAATAAAAACTCAAAAGCCTGAAACGAATTGACC
>CBCXVS010000018.1:0-42879 GCA_965178525.1 uncultured bacterium
TGACCTGGCTGGGCTCCCTCCATCGTTTGGGGGAGGATAGCCTACCTCATTAACTATTGGGGAACAACCCTATTGATCCAGCCAGATACGCTCAGTGAGGTGGTCACACAGTTCCCGATTTACCCGCTCCCCAATATGCCCGTGTGGCTCTCAGGGGTAATGAATCTGCGCGGGAACCTGCTTCCCGTATTTGATCTGCACCAGCTTCTGGAGACCGGCAACAGTAGTCAGGTGAAACAGGCCGTGCTGATTCTGGATCAGGGTAGCGACGGAGTAGGGATGGCGATAGATGGGCTACCGTAATCGGTCGCTCTCGAGCGCGCCCTGCGCAACGTGCCCCCCCTGCACGAGGTGCTTCAGGAGCATGTGCGGGCGGCCTATGCGACTGACGGCATGATTTGGTTGGATTTCGACCATCAGAGTTTTTTCACCATGCTGGGCGGACAAATCGCCAGCTGACTGCCCGGATGCGTCTCACAAACTGTAACGAGGACGGAGCTATGAGTGTTTTCGCAAATATGAAGGTGACGAGCAAGTTGTTGCTGTTGCTAGTCGTGATGTTAGTTGGCTTTGCCGCTATAGGCGCCACCTACGTCGCCGTGTTGAACGCCGAAAAGGTCGCTCGGACTCATGTCCGGAACACATCCCGGTTTCGAGTGCAAATCGAGGAAGTCAATCATGATTTACAAGAGGCCTTGACACGCCAACGCGATTTTTTGCTCAATAAACACCTCGAAGACTTAGAACGCTTCGAGGTTCTGATGTCCAAAGCCCGCGATGCCCTCAGCGACTTAGAGACAAAGGCGCCGAACGACCAACTCAAGCAGCTCATAGCGCCGCTGAATAAACAGCTGGTTAACTTTCATGCCGCCGTGTACCAGCTGACGGAAACGCAGCTGGCCCTGGGGCTGGATGAGGATAGCGGCCTGCAGGGGGTTATGCGAAACGCCGCGCAGGAATTAGAGCAGGCGCTGACGACGTTCCTCACACAAGAACGCAGTAATACCATGCAAGATCCAACCTTCGCGTGGTCTGCGGAAGTGCTCAATGCACAGCTTCTAGGCGAAAAGCTGCATACCTCACTCCTGCAGATGCGCGGCCACGAAAAGGATTATCTCCAGCGAGCGCAAGTGGATGACAAATACGTCAGCCGCATGGCCGAAGAACAGGAAACCTTCCGGCGGATTTTGGAGGAAGTTGAGTTTACGCCAAATCGGAAAGCCACCTTCAGCGGACTGCTCGCTACCTACCAGAACCGTTTCGGCGAGTTGGTCGAAGCGATGGGTAAGTTGCAGCAAGACCGTACGGCAGTGGACTCTGCGTCTGCCATTATCATTCCTGACCTGCAACACATGGTGCGAATGACTCAGCAGGCCGCCGAAGCTAACCAGATCGCACTGGAAGCGCAGCGTAATCGGCTTACGAAGGTATTCATCCTCGTGCTGGGAGGGAGCACGGTAGTCGTCGCCCTGATCGTGTTGTTCTTGGGGCGAGGTATCATCAACCCGCTGCGTCACCTCCAGGCAACTGTGCGGCAGGTTACGGAAGGTGAGACAACAGCCCGTGCACGGCTTTTTCGCGGTGACGAAATTGGCACGCTTGCCAATGCCTTCGATAATCTCCTCGATGAACGGGTGACCTATCTAGCCGAGGCTGAGCGTGAACGTGCGGCCCGATTGGCCGAAGCCGAACAAGAGAACGAAGCCCTGAACGCCTCTGTCGTCGTCCTCTTACAAGCGGTGGCCCGGCTGAGCCAGAGAGATCTCACCATCAAGGTACCGGTGGCCGAGGATGTGACGGGCCCGGTGTCGGATGCGTTGAATTTGCTGACCGACGAAACGGCCAAGGTGCTCGCCGAGGTGACCCGTATCTCCGACGCGGTGGCCACGGCCTCGCGCAGCGTGAAATCGCAGTCCGACACCGTCGTTGACCTCGCCAGCAGAGAGCGTCAACAGGTGACACAGACCGCGGATGAACTGGCCGCTGCCGCCGAGGCGATGAATGAAATTGCCACCCTGGCGCAGACCTGCAACACGACCGCGGAAAATGCCATCCAGAAGACTCAGATGGCGCTGGAGACCGTGACTGGGACCGTGACCGGGATCAATGCGACACGCGATACCATCCGGGAAACCGAAAAACGTATCAAACGCCTGGGAGAACGTTCTCAGGAAATTAGTGGCGCTGTGAACCTGATTAACAATATCGCTGAACGCACCCATATCCTGGCCCTCAATGCCAGTATGCACGCTGCCTCCGCTGGTGAAGCCGGGCGTGGTTTTGCGGTGGTGGCCGACGAGGTACAGCGTCTGGCAGAGAATGCCCGCCAGGCTACCGAGCAGATTGCCAGCTTAGTGGGCAATATCCAGACTGAGACGATGGACACCGTGACCACGATGAACACGGTGATCAGCCAAGTTATCGAGGGAAGCCGTTTGGCCGAGCAGGCGGGTGAGCAGATGCGGGAGACGCAGCAGACCACCACCGAGTTGGTGGACTCCGTGCGTCAGATCTCAGAGGGGTCGCAAACGCAGGCAAAAATTAGTAACGAGTTGCGTCACCGTGCTGGCCAGATCGAGGATAGTACGCTCCAGACCAGCCGGCAACTTGAAGCACAAGGTGTGCAGACGAACCAGCTGCTGAGTTATGCCATCCAACTCGTGGGAGCGGTGCGCGTATTCAGGCTGCCCGATCAACTGTCCCAGGAGAGCGCTGAAATCGAGCAAATTGTCGTATCGGAAGCGGCTATCGAGAATGAAGACGCTATAGAGATCGTCGGATTCTGATGCTCTCCAGAGGGCGTAACTATACCTGGGGCGCTCTCCGCCTACCGGCTAAGTACCGGAACAAAATGACATGGATATCGGTCCTCTGGAAAGATGTCTTCAGGTCATTCTGTCCAGGTACTTAGCGATTGCCTTCGTTCATCACGCAACAAGGGTTTGAAGCAAACATGGGCACAGACAACGAAAAGTTTGCGGGATTGGTTACGCAAGTCGCCGAGTTGCTCAACATCCTTCTAGAGACCTCCGCCGCTGATGACATCGGCGAGGTCGAAAGCATTGTCCAGGAGCTCGGACGATATATCCAGCAATTGGAAAACATTGCAACAGCAGCCGAAGCCATCGGGTACATCGGTCTGTGCAACGTTTGTATGCTCTATCAGGAGAGCCTTGTGCAGCTCGCGTGCCATAGCGAGGCGCTAAGTGAAGGGCAACGCCTGTTATTGGAAGCATGGCCGACATTGGTCATGGCCCATTTGGAAGCTCCGGCTGACGCTGACATCAGTGTCGATCTCGTTGAACATCTCCAGAATCCTGCCTGGGCAGCGCCGCTGTCGGATATAGATGCAGAGTTGCTGAAGGAACTGCTGATCGGGCAGGCCACTGCGGCATCTGAGCCGGATGGAGCCGTCGACGTCGCACCCGCTGCGCCTTCTCTGGTCGCCCATGACACCGAACCGGATGTCATGGCATACGAGGAGGAGCGGGATGATGTGACCAGGACATGGCAGAGCATTGATGCGGACCCTAGCCAGGTTGACCCTGCATGTGAAGTTGGAGAGCATAGTGAGACGCTGGAGGATTCTGCCACCTTCGCAGCGTTGGATACGCTAGAACGATCTCCCATGGCTTTTGAGGGCACACGTGAAGACGCTGTCCAAGCAGAAGCTGAATACGAAGCAATTTCCGGAAATATAGATGCCACAGGGGCGGAAGATCTGGAGGAGACTGCTTCCGGTAGCATAGAAGAAACCGCTGTCGGTGAGCTGGATGAAACAGCCAAGGAGCTGGTAGGCCTCCTGTGTCAGTGAGCCAGTTGGCCACATCGCTGGAGAATGCCTGGTCGGGAGCCGAAGCCGAGGATTGGCGACAGATCTTAGAGGATCATGCGGACGAGTTAGGGCGTCTCGGCGAAGGTGCGGAAGCGATGGGGCTGCTCGGTTTGCAACAGGTCAGCATGTACGTCCGCGCCAATATATTGAGCTTGGCCGTCCAGGAGCAGTTCCTTGACACCGGCCAGCGCCAGATTGTAACAGGCTGGCCGGCGCCCGTGCTGGGCTATCTGCAAGGATTTCATATCCTGGGGCT
This sequence comes from uncultured bacterium, assembly GCA_965178525.1. Taxonomy (GTDB): domain Bacteria; phylum Tectomicrobia; class Entotheonellia; order Entotheonellales; family Entotheonellaceae; genus CBCXVS01. The sequence continues at coordinate 4,092 of CBCXVS010000018.1, forward strand.
CCGCGACGTTCTGGTACAGTACCTGCAGGATTCCCGTTGGCCACACCCCCTGTCCGACGAGGACGGAGCTGCGTTGAGCGAAGCCCTGATCGTCACCCGCTTTGACATCGGCGAGGAAGAACAGAGCCCACGGCAGCGCCATGCTCAGCTGGAGGACATCTCCTTAGCGATTCCGGAAGATGTAAACCCGGAACTGCTGGATGGCCTGTTACAGGAATTGCCACGCCAGGCGGCTGATTTCTCTGCTTCTATCCAGCGCCTGGCGAACCACGAGGGCGCTCTGGCGGATGTGGACACGGCCCAACGCGTCGCCCACACGCTGAAGGGCGCAGCCAATACGGTCGGTGTATCGGGCGTGGCTAACTTGACGCACCACTTGGAAGATATCCTCCTCGCGCTGGCGAAGTATCATACGTTAGCCACCCAAATGCTCAGTCAGACCCTGACCAATGCGGCCGATTGTCTCGAAGCTATGAGTGAGACCCTGGTTGGGATGAGTGGGCCGCCAGCCGAGGTCGAAGCCCTAAGCGTGTTGCAAGAGGTCTTGGATTGGGCCAACTTGATTGATCAAGAAGGTATTCCCAGCGACGATACGCGCCCGAAAGCTCGGAAAATCTTACCGGGTTTGGCCCAGCAGACCCCGCTAGCGGGCCAGGATGTGTCGCCGGAACAGGCAACGGCTGCTGTGGCGAGAACGCACGTCTCGGCCGATCTCGTGGACGAGCTGTTGCGGCTAGCGGGCGAAGCCATGATTTTGAACGGTCAGCTGCATGACCGTTTGGAGCATACCCAACAGCAGCTCCGCTCGATATACACGCAAAACGCCATCATGCAACAGTTGGTGGTTGAACTGGAACATTTGGTGGACATTCGTGGTGTCACCTCACCACTGCTGCGACAGCATAGTGCCAAGGCGGAATTCGATCCCCTAGACCGAAGTTCCTCCCGTGATTCGGCGACAACTTGTTGAAATAAAAACTCAAAAGCCTGAAACGAATTGACCTTTGTTCCCATGTAAATCGCAAAATTTTCGCTCCTATTCTGCACCATGGGCTTGACATCGTCTGCAAACGTATGACCATAAGCCATGTCGTTTCAGGAGGTTGGATTGTTCCCCTGTAAATGGACTTTTGAATTGGGCCAACCTGTTGATCTACTTAACCCTCCGCCTATTCTGCCAGGGGAACTTCGGCCTAGAGATGGAGCAGTACAACGAGCTGCACACGGTCAGCCGGCGGCTGTTGGAAGCCGTGACCGATGTCCGAGAGATGAGCCAAGGAGTGGAAGACGGCTTGCTCGCGTGCAACGGCCTGCTAACCAATCAGCGCCGCTTGCAGCAGGAGAACGAGTCAACCATCATGCGTACCCGGATGGTACCGATCAAAACCCTTGCCCCACGGTTGCAACGTGGTGTCCGCCAGGCCTGCCGGCTGACCGGTAAAGAGGCGGAACTTGTCGTTAGAGGCGGTGAGACACTGATGGATAACAACGTCCTCAACAGCATGACAGACCCTTTGATGCACCTGCTCCGCAATGCGGTCGATCATGGCATCGAGCAGCCCGAGGAACGCGAGCTGATCGGTAAATCCCGCGTTGGCGCCATCGTGCTAGATTTTGCACGCGAGGGCAATACCATCGTGGCGCGTTGCCGGGATGACGGCGCGGGACTCGAATACGCCGCTATCCGTCATATTGCTTTGGAGCGCGGCTTGATCCAAGAAACCCAACATTTGTCGGAAGAAGAACTGGGCCGGCTGATCCTGCAACCCGGCTTTTCCACCCGCTCCCAGGCGACTCAGGTGTCCGGGCGCGGCATTGGCATGGATGCAGTGTACAACCAGGTACAGGCGCTAAAGGGGTCGTTACACATCACATCGGAAGCCAACAAGGGTTGCCTAATTGAACTCCGATTACCGATCACCCTGATGTCGACGCACGGTCTACTGGTGCGAACCGGCATGGACGTGTTCGCCGTTTCTGACCGTGGCGTGGAGCAGCTCCTATACCCTGGGGCGGGCGAACTGAGTCAGATCGGGAACAAGACGACGTACCAAATTGGCGAGGAAATCTTTGAAGCAACCTTCTTGAGGGACCTACTCAATCAGGGACTGGACCAGCGCAGCGAGACGCGCACGCTCTATCCGGCTTTGCTAGTCCGGGAGGAGTCCGGCAGAAACCGTGTCGTGTTTGTACAGGAGATTATCGATAGCTTGACGCTCGTCGTCAAAAATCTGGGGCGCTATATTCCTGATATTAAAGGTATGATAGGCGTTACGATCTTGGGCGATGGCAGCGTCACCCCAGTCCTCGACCTGCCGGACCTGCTGCGTCGTCCGACTCGGACTTACACTGGACCTGTCGCACTTGAAGCCGCAACGTCCGCTGAGGGCAACGCGCCGGTGGCGCTTGTGGTGGACGATTCGCTCAGTGCCCGCCGCGCGCTGGCTGAGTTCATGAAGGATCTCGGCTTCGAGGTCCGTGCGGCTGGCGATGGTCTGGAAGCTGTTGCCATCCTCGAACATAAAATGCCTGACATCCTCCTGGTGGACTTGGAGATGCCACGCATGAACGGTCTGGAACTGACCTCGCACGTGCGCAGCCGTGACACCATGAAGCACCTGCCAGTGATCATGATCACTTCTCGGTCGACCGAGAAGCACCGTCACAGCGCGGCACAGGCTGGTGTCGACGCGTACTTGATCAAGCCATTCGCTGAGGATGAACTGATGGCGTATATTCACCAGTTGACCACCTTACGGGGCGTGGCATCATGACGCAAGCCCTACCAACCATCGATGTTGTTCAGAGCCAGCCATATGCTCTTCTATCCCTAGACGATCACACATTGCTGTTGCCCCAGGGCGACATCAGTTCCTTGGAGCCAGTACTAGACGTCATCACTGACGAGCCCCCCCCACACGGCGTCGGCTGGTTGCGCTTCGAGGGCGTCGGCTGGCCCGTTTATTGCCTGGACGCGGAACTGAAGCCGCTGCCTGACATTCCCCATCTTTATCGGATTTGTATCGTATTGCACGATCACGAGAGGTACTTTGGGCTGACCTGCGCTAACGTCGCAATGCTGCCAGGTGCTGCGGTTCGCGCCCAGCTCGTGCCCGAGGCCATGTCGAGGCCGAAATCTCCCTTATGTGGATTAGCCCTTTACGAGGGCACGGTTAGACTCGTCAGCACGGCGGCCGCTCTGGCAGCGTTTCTAGAAGTCAGCAGATTGCAAGATTTGCAGAAAGAAAATGCCATTATCGTCGAAAGGAACGGTTCTAAATAAGTCGAATGGTCATCGCCATCTTGTTTTGGATCATCACATAACTGGAGAAAGTGTCTGTGAGCTACAGAAAGAACAAATTAATTATAAAAACTTCTTTCATATTTATAGTTATCGGATTTTTTCTGCTTGTAACCGCAGCGAGTTCACAACAGATCACCTACCAACAATATGTATAAAAACTTTTGAAAACGAATATCCATAAATGGATTCAAGATCCAATTGTGATTAAAACTATTAAAGCACAAAATATCAAGAATGCTGCCTTAACTCAGGACGATATTATCCAACTGGACAAGCAATGGCGCGATGAACGCCAAGCGACTGCAAAGCCGTTGATCAATGCTGTCTTGACGAATCCCTTGTCAGAATTTCTGAAGAAAATTAAGGAACAAAACCAACGGCGTCAGCTTGGTACAGCTGATCCGGCAAGGAACTGTCGCCGGCAGGACGCAGTAGTATAACATCGTGAAGGTCAGCTTCGGACACCCTGTGGAAATTTTCCCTTAGTCAGGCGAGATTGGTATGGCTGACGCAACGGCTTGGATCCTACATTTCGATAGTGGTTTCTGTGCCGCCGTGGGCGAGCGCGAGATGACACATATTGTCGAGACTCCCACTCTTACAGACATCCCACAAACCGTGTCGCATTGCCAGCAGGTTCTGCTCTGGGAAGGCGAGACTCTGCCGGTCATAGATCTCACGGCCTGGCTGACTGGCCAACCCGCAGAGCGGTCGCGAGCTGCGGTCGGCATTGTGGGTTGGCAGAAACAGCCGAGCGTGGCTCCACAGTATGGGGCCCTACTGTTCAACGGCATCCCTCAGAAGGTACAGGTTCACGACGACCAAGTCTGTGACCTGCCGCAGCAGCCATCCGGCTGGAAAGCCGTGGCCATTTCCTGTTTTATGTACCAAGGCGAACCCATTCCGATCCTCGATATCTCCCATATCTTTTCAGACGCCTTAATGAGATGCCTTGAGGTCGTGCCAAGAACCAAGGAGTAAAATATGCAATCCGTTACAAGATCTGTCACTGGGTTCGCATTGTGCATGGTCATCGTTGTATGTCTTCCGTCACGTGGGATGAGCCAGGGACAGGGCGACCAGCCATCGGGAGCGGCCATTAAGCCACCCCATGTTTATGCGATCACGATGTCTTTACGGCACGATCTCGAATTGATTCGTGTTGAACTGGATGCGGCGCAGGAGTTGCGGCCGGAGATTGACGTGCGCCATGCCCGTCCTCGTGAGGTCTTTTTTCAAGCGCAAACCCTGTATCGAAAAGCCGCCTGGCTGTGCCGCCAATTTACCGGCCAACGTTATAGAGTACCGCCAGCGCCCGAAGTCACTATTGCCCCTATGCATGTCTTTGGGGTTGTGCGTGATGCTTTGGAGAAGCTTGCTTGTGTGAAAAACGCTTTGCAGATCACCGAGCCAACCCGAGAGGTCTCCGTGGACAATACGAAGACCCCTACGGATGTCTTTAAATCTATCGTGCAGGCGAGCCGGCAATTGAATGCTACACTCGAACATCCATTTACACCACGTGACGTTTTTGCCCGCGTACAGCTTGCCTCGGAATATGCGGTAAGTTTCCTGCGGCATTTTGGTCAAGACGCACGCATGCCTGCGGAACCGCCCTACGAATCAGGGAAGCGTCCTGTGCACGTCTACACGCGTTTGGTGGAAATTTTGGGGACGATTCGAACGATTGCACAGCCTGCAGGCCTGCAGGTCCCGGAGCTACACGCGGACATCCATGATGCGATTGTGCCAAGCGATGTGTATGACATTGCGTCACTCATCGTGTCTGAGATGCGCTACTTTAACACCTTCGTTAAAGTAGAGGTGGAGCACCAACCTGTGAGCCCTCGCCGTAAAGTACCAAGCCATGTATTTCAGAAAGCCGGATTACTCGAAGCGCAGATCGAAGAACTGCAACGTTTGACCCGGCAATTTCCTCACTGGAAGACCAGAGGACATGCTGCCGGACATTGAGATCGCGTGATTTCAAACCATGCCGGTGGATTAGACATCGATGCGATCCAGATCATGGGCGAGATACGTCTTGGGGAAGAGCCGCCGCGCTTCTTCGAGGATCAGGTGTTCCGCGTGGGCATAACGTTGTGACACATGGTTGAGATAGAGGCATTTGACAGCGGCATCGCGCGCTACGGTAGCCGCCTGGGCCGCGGTCATATGTCCGGCATCAGCGGCCAGCGTGGCATCCACGTCGAGGAATGTGGCCTCTGCGATCAGACAGTCGGCGCCGGTGGCGCTAGCGCTCAGTTCCGGGAAATAGATCGTATCGCTAATGTAGACCAATTTTTTCCCGGGTTCTTCTGGCCCCAAGACGTCTTCGGGCTGCACCATCGTACCATGAATACTCCGAACGCTCTCTCCAGCGAGCAGTTGACGCCGCTCCGGACCTGCTGGCACGCCTAAGCGTTCGGCTACGTCGGACAAAAAGCGGCGGCGGGCTTGTTCCTCAAACAGGAAACCATAGGATTCCTTGACGCGATGACGTGTGGGAAAGGCATGACACGTCAACTGTCGATGCGTGAAAACGATCCCTGCCTGTAAAGGGATCAATTGTAAATCGTACTGCAGCTTCCGCCCGATAAAGCCAGCCATCTGCCGCACCCGATCCAACACCGTGGGACTGCCATGCACCGCGACTTGATCCACCGGTTGCAACATATTCAAAGTGGCTAGCAGACCGCCAACACCCAGGATGTGGTCCAGGTGCTCATGGCTCAGAATGACGCGCGTCAGATTCTTAAATCCCGTATTGGCATAGAGCATCTGGCGCTGCGTCCCTTCACCGCAATCGATGAGCCACTTCAAATCCCGATAGGATACCAGGGTCGAGGACACGTTGCGTTTGACGGTCGGCACGGCGGCCGAAGTCCCCAAAAATGTGACGTGGAATGTGGCGCTCATAGGCGTTATTTCTGCAACCTGGCAATGGCGTCTTCGATCCGTTCAAGACATGTCTCGCGTCCCAACACCTGCATCGTCGCGAAAAGCGGTGGCGATGCCGTGCGTCCGGTGATGGCCACACGTAGCGTCATGAACAGGCTGCGAGCGTCCCACTTGGCCCGTTCGAGGTAGGTGCGCATCGCCGCTTCGATTTCCGCATCGGTCCAAGGGCCGTCATCGCGCTGCAAGTAATCGCCAACCTCTGTCAACACATTTGCCGTCTCTCGGGGCTTACGGCCTTTTGGGATTAAGAGGGTGGTGTCATAGGTGAGCGGCGTATCATAGAAAAACGCCGCCATGCTGTAGAAGTCGCCAAGTGTATGCAAGCGTTCCTGCAGCAGCGGCACAATCTCTCGCACGTATGACGCGTCGGCGAGACGTTGCGCTTTGGGACGAATCACCTGCTCCTGTAGGCGCTCGGCCAGAGCTTCGGGAGCGAGTTGCCGCAGGTACATGCCGTTGATCCACTCGAGCTTTTGTAAATCGAACACAGGGCCGCCCAGGCTGAGACGATCGAAGGAAAATTCCTGAATCATCTCCTGCAAACTAAAAAGTTCGCGCTCATCAGGCATGGACCAGCCTAACAGGGCGAGAAAATTCAACATGGCCTCAGGAAGATAACCCTGACGCTTGTAAAAGTCTAAAGATACCGGGTTCTTGCGCTTGCTGATCTTGCTTTTGTCCGGATTGCGTAGCAGCGGCATATGCATGAACACCGGTGCTTCCCAGCCAAATGCTTCATATAGCATCAGGTGTTTCGGCGTTGACGAAATCCATTCCTCGGCGCGGATCACGTGCGAAACGCGCATTAAATAGTCGTCGACTACACAGGCCAGATGGTACGTGGGATAGCCGTCTGATTTCATCAGGACTTGATCATCGATTTGTGTGTGGTCAATCGTGATGGGATCACGGAAGGCATCGTGTACAACCGTGACGCCATCTTCGGGGACTTTGAGCCGGACTACCACTGGCTGCCCCTGCTGCACCGCGGTTTCGATTTCTGCCGCTGACCGGTCGCGACAATGGCCATCATAGCGTATCGGCTGTTTGGCCTGCCGTTGCTGCTGGCGCATGGCGTCGAGCCGTTCCGGTGTGCAGATGCAGCGATATGCAGCGCCCTTGTCGATCAAGAGCTGGACGTGTTCCTGATAAATGGGGAGCCGTTCGGATTGCCGGTAGGGACCACAGGGGCCACCAATATCCGGTCCCTCATCCCATTCGAGGCCGAGCCAGCGCAGAGAGCGTAGGATGGCGTCCTCGGAACGCTGTGAGGAGCGGACCCGGTCGGTGTCCTCGATACGGATCAGGAACGTACCGCCATGTACTCTGGCAAAGGCCAGGTTGAACAGCCCTATGTAGGCTGTGCCCACGTGGGGTGCGCCCGTGGGGCTTGGAGCGATACGCACCCGGACATCTTGCTGCGTCATAATGCGATTCCTGTTTGTTGTGGCTTATGCGGTGGCCGTTGGGACCGCGGTCGGCTCGCGTAGCACCACGAGTTCGGTTCCGGCGGGGACTTGCTCGCCTTCCTGGCATAAGACCCGGTCTACGATGCCGTCCTGGGGAGCCGTGATTTGCTGTTCCATCTTCATCGCCTCGATAATCACGAGCGGCTCGCCAGCCTGCACGACGGCGCCAGGCTCGACGAGGACGCGGATGATTTTGCCCGTGATGGGCGCACGCAAGTCACCCGCCTGCTCCCGCACGGTCCGGCGTTGCGTGCCTGCTTCGGATAGGCGGTATTCCCGGCCTTCGTATTGCAGGAGGATCTCGCCCCCGTGTTTGGCAAAGGCTGCACGATGGAAAAGACGAGCCGAGAGTTCGAAAACCTCCTGGCCAACGGTGACACGGTAGGTCTCAGTCTCGTCTTCTAGAGGCGTCACATGGACGTCGATCGTCTCATCGTCCTCACCGCTATAGCGATAGGAAAATATCATCGCGTCACTCCTATGCGCCAGCTGTCCTGACGGTGCCAGGGTGTCACCCGGGACTCACGCGTCGATGCTTGGGCCGTGGCGGCCGGGGTGTCGGCGAGTTGGCTGCGCCGCTGCAGGGTTTCGCCTAATGCCGCAACCGCCAGGATTTCCGCCGAGAGCGGCACCGCCGGCTGCCAAGGTGCAAAATGACGCTCGAGAAATGCCGTATCAGTTTCGCCAGCAGCAAATGCCTCTGAATTGAGGATGTCGAGCAAAAACTGCCGGTTTGTCGTGACACCTAGAATGACATATTCGCGGAGAAGCGCTTGCATCCGTAGAATCGCTTCATGACGATTGGCGCCATAACTGATTAATTTGCTGAGAATCGGATCATAGTATGGCGTCACGTCGGTGTGCACCGCGATGCCACTGTCGATGCGGCGTCCCGGGCCAGCGGGCTCCCGCAACACGGCAATATGCCCGGTAGCGGGCAAAAACCCCTGGGCCGGGTCCTCTGCGTAGAGGCGGCATTCGATCGCATGGCCACGCTGCACCAAATCCTCTTGCGTGAAGGCCAGCCGTTCTCCTTGAGCAATGCGTAGCTGTTGATGCACCAGGTCGATCCCGGTGACCATTTCGGTGACGGGATGTTCGACCTGCAAACGCGTATTCATTTCTAGGAAATAGAACTGCTCATCAGCTCCTAACAGAAATTCCACCGTGCCGGCGCCGGTGTAGTCCACCGCCTCGGCCAGCCGCAGCGCCGCCGCGGTCATGCGTTGACGCACGGAGGCGGCAATGACTGGTGCCGGCGTTTCCTCGACGATTTTCTGATGCCGACGTTGGATTGAGCATTCGCGCTCGAACAGATGCACGCGATTCCCCGCCTGATCGCCAAGCACCTGTACCTCCACATGCCGAGGTTGTTCGACATATTTTTCCAGCATCAATGTCGCATCGCCAAACGCTTGCAGCGCTTCCCGAGCGCCAGCCTCAAGGGCTAGCTGCAAGTCCGCAGGGTCGTGCACAATCCGCATGCCTTTGCCACCACCTCCTGCAGACGCTTTGACTAAGATCGGATAACCGAGCCGTTCCGCTTCCTTAGGCGCTCGGCTGGCCAGACACGCTGCGTCTTTGGCATGGAAGCTGGGCACGACCGGCACCTCAGCCCGCTGGGCAATGTCTTTGGACAGAATTTTCGAGCCCATCTGACGGATCGCCTCCGGCGCAGGTCCGACAAAAATCAACCCCGCATTCTGACATGCGGCTGCAAACGCGGCGTTTTCGGCCAGAAATCCATAGCCCGGGTGCACCGCGTCGGCGCCACAGTGATGCGCAGCGGCAAGGATGCGGGCGCTATCGAGATAGCTCAGGGACGGTTCCGGTGGCCCCAGTTCGTAGGCTTCATCGGCGAGCCGTGTATGCAGGGCCGTGCGGTCCGCTTCGGAGTATACCGCCACGGTGCATAGCCCCAGCTCGCGGGCTGCCCGGATAATTCTCACTGCGATTTCACCGCGATTGGCGATCAAAAGTTTGTGCATTTTTTAGCTTTCAGCTTTCAGTTATCAGTTATCAGTTATCAGCTTGGAAGAAGAAGAAAAGGTCTGGCGTCTTGCTAACGACTGACAGCTCCATATCCTTAGATTTAGGCTTCCTGCTATCTTTTCTTAAGGCTATTAGCTGACAGCTGACAGCTAATAGCTAATAGCTTACATCCTAAAGATGCCATAGCGTGGCGGCTTGATCACTTGTTTCATCGCCATGGCGATGGAGAGACCTAGCACGCGCCGCGTCTCAAGCGGATCCAGAATGCCGTCGTCCCATAGGCGCGCTGTCGAGTAGTACGGGGAGCCCTCATATTCGTATTTGTCCAACGTGGGCTGTTTGAAATCGCGTTCTGTCTCTTCGTTCATTATGGGCTGACCCTGCCGGCGCAGTTGCTCCTGTTTCACGGTGAACAGGACGCCGGCTGCTTGCTCCCCGCCCATGACGGAGGTGCGAGCGCTGGGCCAGGTGAACAGGAGGCGCGGCGAATAGGCGCGACCGCACATGCCATAGTTTCCGGCGCCGAATGAGCCCCCGACGATCAGGGTAAAGCGCGGCACTTGGGTATTGGCGACTGCCATGACCATTTTCGCGCCATCCTTGGCAATGCCGCCGCTTTCAGCCTGCACGCCCACCATGAAGCCTGAGATATTTTGCAGGAACAGGATAGGAATTTTCCGCTGATCACAGAGTTCGATAAAATGGGCGCCCTTGAGCGAGGAATCCGAAAAGAGAATGCCGTTGTTGGCCAGGATGCCCACCGGATAACCCTCGATGCGGGCAAAGCCGCACACCAACGTAGCGCCGTAGAGCGCTTTGAATTCGTGAAAGCGCGACCCGTCTACCAGGCGGGCGATGACCTCACGCATATCGTAGGGCTGACGTGGGGTCGGCGGCACAATGCCATAAAGCTCTTCCGGATCGTACAGCGGCTCTTCTGGCGTAGTGACGTCGCATACCGGCCGACGTGTGTCGTTGAGATTTTCGACGATGTTACGGCACAACTCCAGGGCATGTTTGTCATCATCGGCAAGGTGGTCGGTGACGCCTGAGCGCGTGCTGTGCATCTCCCCGCCTCCCAGTTCTTCGGCTGTGACTTCCTCGCCGATTGAGGCTTTGACAAGCGGCGGACCGCCGAGAAAAATGGTGCCCTGATCCCGGACGATAATCGTTTCATCCGACATCGCCGGGACATAAGCGCCCCCGGCTGTACACGAGCCCATAACCACGGCAATCTGCGAAATACCGGCCGCTGACATCGTGGCCTGGTTGTAGAAGATGCGTCCGAAATGCTCGCGGTCCGGAAAGATGTCGGCCTGCAGGGGCAAAAACGCGCCACCCGAGTCGACCAGATAGATGCACGGCAGACCATTTTCCCGCGCGATTTCCTGGGCGCGCAGGTGTTTTTTTACCGTGATCGGAAAATAGGTGCCGCCTTTGACCGTGGCATCGTTGGCCACGAGCATGACCTCACTTCCGTGCACCACGCCGATACCCGTCACAATTCCGGCTGACGGAGCCTCACTCTCGTACATATCATACGCCGCCAGTGGGGACAGTTCCAAAAAGGGCGAGCCTGGATCGAGCAGCACGTCGATGCGTTCGCGGGCCAGTAGCTTATTCCGTTGCCGGTGCAGCGCCCCCGCCCGTTCGCCCCCGCCGTCTTTGACCGTATGCAGGCGTTCACGCAGAAGACGGGCCTGTTCCAGGAAATGGGCCTTGTTCTGTTGAAACTCGGCGCTCGCCGTATTGATGTGAGACGGGATGATCTCCATAGTAAGTCTCTGTACGAAATGGTTTGCCGCGCTTGTCTCTGGAAAAATGATGCGGCTGATGTTGTCCAGGTACTTATTGCGGGACTTCCAGACGCCGAAACCCTTCGGCGTAGCGGCAACCGATCCGCTCCCCGTTCTGTGCCGCAAAGTCCTGAGCAATGCGTATCAGAGCTTCAGGACGTTTAAGCTGACTCCGGTGACTGCTGAGTGCCTGGGCTTTCAGGTCGATGGTGTCGGTGATGTCGATATAGGTGTTGGGCTGCGCGCCCCCGACAAAATAGACCTCACGCACCTTGTGTGGCGGTAAGCCCTCATCGGGGTGTGGCGTATAGGTCGCCGTGCCTGCGGCCGGATAAATCGCATCGAATACCGCAAGAGCCGTTGCGCGGTGGTCCGGATGATAGTGGTAGAAACTGTCAAAAGCCCAGTTGCCCGGATCCATGCTGATAACAATGTGCGGTTTCAAGCGCCGCAAGACGTTGACGACCTGATCGCGGAAAGCCAGGGTCGCTTCCACACGGCCATCCGGCTGGCGCAAAAAAATGACCTCCTTGACACCCAAAACGGTTGCGGCTAGACGTTGCTCTGTCTCACGAATGTCGGCAATCTCCTCTGGCGGAAGAATCCGTCCCTGTTGGTGGTCTTCACCGCCTTCGCCGCTGGTTGTCAGAATATAATAGACTTCCTTACCAGCCCGTACCCATGCGGCCACCGTGCCCCCACTGCCCCAATCCAGGTCGTCGGGATGGGCCCCAAAGACCGCTACCACCTCGTGCTCCATAACGTCCTCCACAACCCCTACACTCGATGTCAGTCTTGGCTGCCCATATTATTCAATGCGAGCGAGGTGTCAGTCAAGTGATACCACCGATGGCGCAAATGGAGGCGGATGGGACAAGCTTGCCAAATCGCTGCGGAGTTGAGTACGCTCACAACAGTATCCATGCCTTGCTAGTACGGCGCGCCGCATATGAGTGGGTAGATAATAATTTGATCTAGCTGAGTTTACGGCACTCAAACGGCTCATGTGTTTCGGCTAGTGTGTACTAGGGACCGTCCGTCGTTGCCGGTAATCGGCAGCTCTCATACAGGAGACGTTATGCCATCATGCCGTATGCACTGGATTGCTCTCTGTGCTGTGCTGCTGGTTGTTGCTCCGCTCCTCACAGGCGTTGAGGCTAATAATCAGGTCGGGCAACCGCTCGCTTGGATGGCGATGCGGAGTTTTCAGCGGTTTGAACAACGTGTACAGGAATTTTCGCGATTAACCAAAATGCCGGGACTTGCCCAATTGATCTTAGGGATGTTGCAACTGCAATGGGGCGGGCTCCAGGGGTTGGATCGGCAGCGCCCTATGGGACTGATTCTGCCCGCACTCGTTCCTCCTGACCAACCGCCATTGATCATGGTGCTGCCTTATACAGACAAAAAGGCCATGCTCGGAACGCTACGGCGTCTCCTGCCGCAGAGTACGATACAAGCAGACGTGTGGCGTTTCCACGAAGGCTCCATGCAGGGCGCCGGCCGTTTTGACGAAAAGGCGGCCGTGTTGCTCCTTGCCCAGACGCCAGCCCTGCTACACGGACTCGATGCCTCTTTTCCGGCTGATCTCTTCGGCTCTACAGAAGGCGGACCGGATGTGGTGTGGCGCGTGGATATCGACGCGGCAAAGCAACGTCACCAAGCGGAGTGGGACGGCCTGCTCGCGGAAATCACCCAAGGCTGGCGTGAGATTAGAGAGGAGGCGCAGCGAGATGCTGCATCCGGCAGCGAGACCGCCTTGCTGGCCTTTGTTTTTGATATCATGGAACGCCGCCAGCGTCAGTGGCTTACGGATCTCAGTAGGGCGGAGGGCCGTCTCACCCTCGCCTCCGATGGGTGGGTGGTCGAGCTGGAGACGCGAATGTATCCGGGCTCAACAAGTGCGGCCATTCTGCAGGCGCAAAGCCAGCAGACGTCGCATGTGGCGCAACTGTTTTCCAAGGAGACCGCCATTCGTGTCGCCTCATCCGTGCATCTGTCGGAGGCATGGCAGCACGACTTGCGAATCCTTGCCGCTCTCGGCCGCAGGGCGGTTGAAGAGAAGCTCGAAGCAAGAGCCGGTGTTGCGCCGGAGCCATCTGCCGTCCAGGCGGCTAGTATCCGAACCAGCTTTGACCTATTGACACAGATGCTTGTGCGTCCTCATCTTGAGATGGCTGCGGAAATTCGTCTTCAGAGTCCTGAAGATGTCGATATCACCAGCTGGATTGGTATTGAGAAGGGACCAAAGAAGCTTCCGGAACTCCTCACCGCCATACAACATGTCTGCGCCACGGCTGATGGGCCAGTTGAGGTCAGTCGAGATGTCGTACAGCACGGCGCGACCTCCCTGCATCGCCTTGGTCCGCCGGTGAGCGATGATGCGGAGATGATGCCGATGAGTCTGTTTGTGGCGGAAGAGGGGCCGTTCCTTGCCCTACATGCCGGAACATCGCCCATGCCACTGATACACCTGTTGGATCGCCACCGAAACCCGATCGGAGCATCGCCTACGCCCAGCACATCTATGTTGCGTTTGGAACTCCCCGTGGCCACCTTGCTCACCATGGCGCGGGACAAGGAGAAGTCTAGCTCCGGGGACGAATTCGCTGCTATTGCTCAGGTGCTTGGAGGCGCCACGACGCCCCTACTTGTCGAGCTGTTTGCAGAGCCCAACGCCGCGATTCTACGCGGCGTGCTCCCCCAAGATCTTCTGCAACGTGGCGCAGAAGCCATGGGGCAACAGATGTGGCGGGAAATACGTAAGACATTATTGGGGCGCTAACACTCGATACCCGCCTGGTTGATCTTGCACCCTTGCCAGTCCTACCTGTCGGAGCAGGCGCTTGCATCATCCCTGCGCCTGCCCTACGATAGAGCAGAGCACAGTGTATGCGCCCGCCTGAGCACGGGTCGTCGGGCACGTGCTGTGGGGATTCGCGTTGCGAGGCGCTGTAGCGCTGGGACATGCGGAGAGGAACAAGCCGTCCCCCGACCGAAGGAGCCGCCTACTATGACCTGGGAAGAAGCGACACAGCTTGCCGATGCGCTTGCTGCAAGTCCTGATACGGGCGCCTGGCACGCCAGGGTTGCGGTCGCACCGCAGGGGCAGGGCTATGCGGTCGTGATGCGCGAGCACGGCAAACATGAATTGCACTATATCCGGAGTGGGGAAGAATTCACGGCTTTGTGTGATGGTCTGATGGCACAGGGCCGGTAGAGGGGAGATATCGTCATGAACGTACGGTTAGACGACGGCGCTGAGCTATTTTATACGATTGATGACTTCACCGACCCCTGGACGCAGCCCGAGACCGTTGTCCTGCACCACGGCATGGCCAAGAACCACAAGCTCTGGTACGCTTGGGTTCCCATTCTGGCACAGCATTACCGCGTCGTGCGGTTTGATATGCGCGGTATGGGTCAGTCATCGGTTCCTGCTCCTGGGTATCCCTGGTCGCTGGATGGCTTTGCCCAGGACCTCTTGGGACTTCTGGACCAGTTGGACTTGCAACGGGTCCACCTCATTGGCGAGACTGTCGGTGGCTCCATTGCCATGCGATTCGCGACCTTGCACCAGGAGCGCTTGTTGTCCCTGACCGCGTGCACCTCTCCCGTGACGTTTGATTCGCACCATACGGAAAGCGCTGATTTAATTGATCGCGAGGGTATCGGTGCCTGGGTGGAAAGTACGATTGGGCGGCGCTTGGACCCGCAAATTGTTGATCCGGCTTATATCCGGTGGTATGCCGCCCAGATGACCGCAACGGCTGCGCATGTGGTCAGCGAGTTCCAGCGGCGCGCGCCGGGCGGCGATCTGCGGCCCTTGTTGCAACATGTGCAAACCCCCACTCTGATACTGGCGGCGGCCAACTTGAGAGAAGAAGTGCTGGGCGATTTCCGGGGCGCGGCTGACCTGTTTCCCAATGGCCGGTCAGTCGTGTTTTCCGGCGTCAGCGGATTTGTCCAGCATATCCTGCCGGCACCGTGTGCCCGAACTTGGCTGGACTTTGTTTCTAGCCTGGCGCCATCAAAAACTTAACGCGTCTGCTCCGGACCCGACAGAACATCGCCTCCCATGGGAGCCGCTGTAGCAAAGCCCTGTGTCAAGTTGACGCTACCCGTGACCAAGCGCTATCATGCGGGTTACGGGGACAACCCGGTTCCTTATGCTACCCGTAGAGGAGGAGGGAGGGTATGGCGGTACAAACCAAGCTCCAGGTGATCGATGCAGACGCCCATGTCATCGAAACGGATCGCACGTGGGATTATCTCGAGCCATCCGAGCAGAAATTCCGCCCTTTGTTGTATGCCTCGCCGGATGAGCCGAGTAAGCAATACTGGGTGATTGAGGACAAGATCCGGGGATTTCGTTTTCCGACGTTGACCGAGCAACAGCTCCGGGAAATATCGCAACGGGCGGCCAGGAACATGGAGACGCCACAGGCGGCGCGCGAACTAGACGATGTAGACTTGCGCTTGCGGCATCTGGATGAGCTGGGAATCGATATTCAGGTCTTACACAACACCCTCTGGATCGAGCAAATCTCACAACGGCCTGACGTCGAAGCCGCGCTATGCCGGAGTTGGAATCGCTGGCTAGCCGACGTGTGGCAACGGAGCCAGGGCCGTCTGCGCTGGTCATGTGTCATGCCGACGCTGATGCTCGATGAAGCCCTGGCGCAAATGCGCACCGCCAAGGACAACGGCGCTGTTGCGGTGTGCATGCGTCCTCTGGAAGGCGACCGGGCCATGACCGATCCCTACTTCCACCCGATTTATGAAGAGGCGAACCGCCTCGATATGGCCATTGCCGTGCATATTGCCAACGGCAACCCGGCTTCATGCGATCTCTGGCGGCATTTTCCAGGCACGCAGCGTACGAATGGCTTCGCCCTGTTCCGGGCGCCCACCGTGGTGGCCTGTTACATGCTCATGATGAGCGACCTGCCGCAGGTCTTCCCAACGCTCCGTTGGGGCTTCATCGAAGCGTCCGCCCAGTGGGTGCCATGGATCTGGAACGAAATCGCACGTCGCTACAAGGCGGAGAGCCGAGAGCTTCCTGACGATGTCTTCCATGCTTATAACATCTACGTGAGCGGTCAGACGGACGATGATTTTCCTTGGATCCTCAGGTATGCGGGTGAGCACAGTCTCGTGATCGGCACAGACTATGGACACACAGACCCATCGAGCGAGGTTGACGCCATCTCCGTGTTTAAACACCATGCCGAGATCGGCCAAGAATCGAAGGACAGGATTTTACACGACAATCCCAAAGCCCTGTACAATCTGTGACGCCACTGCTCGTCATCGTTCCGCATGAGCTTGGTCCGGAGGCCCATTTGCCGCCAGCCCGAGGCTAAAGACCGGACACATGATTGGATCTGCTTTCCTTCAGAGGAGAGGGTACCGGAATGTAGGGCCGGGAATGAAAGGCTCTGTACAAATGTGCACGGTGTGGTATATGCTGTACATATCGCAGAGATGGTATGATCACCCTTTGCAGACGTCATTCGGGTGCGGCAACAGGTGACACGGCGGCTCTGGTCTTAGAGGAAGGGAGAACATTATGTCCGGTCATTCAAAGTGGTCGACAATCAAGCACAAAAAGGCCATTACGGATGCACGCCGTGGCAAGCTTTTCACCAAACTCATTCGCGAGCTGACCTCGGCAGCCAGAGCTGGTGGTGGCGACCCCGAGAGCAATCCGCGGTTGCGTACGGCCATATCGACGGCCCGGGGCGCCAATATGCCTGCCGATACCATCCAGCGAGCCGTGAAAAAAGGCACGGGTGAACTGCCGGGTGAAGTGTATGAAGAGGTGATCTACGAAGGGTATGGCGCTGGCGGCGTGGCGGTGTTGGTCGACATTCTGACGGACAATAAAAATCGTACGGTAGCTGAGGTGCGGCATCTCTTTACCAAACATGGCGGTAATCTCGGTGAAAATGGCTGTGTGGCCTGGATGTTTGAGCGCAAGGGGTTTATCTCCGTCGATGTCGCGGAAATTGAGGAGGATGACCTCCTCGAAATCGTCCTGGAAGCCGGTGGGGATGATCTCAGGGTGGAAGATGAGGTGTACGAGATCTATACCGCGCCCGAGGCTTTCGAGGATGTCCGCCAGGCTCTTGACGCGCATGACCTCAAGTTTGGCGTGGCCGAAATCACCATGCTGCCGCAGAATACGGTACAGATCGAGGGCAAGCAGGCTGAACAAGTTTTGCGCTTTATGGATGCCCTCGATGACCACGATGACGTGGTGAAAGCCTATGCCAATTTCGATATTTCCGACGAAGTCATGGCGGGATTAAGCTCCTGAGGTGACATGCGTGTTTTAGGAATTGATCCGGGGTCGCTGATCACGGGTTTTGGCGTGGTGGAGCAAGAGGCGAATCGGCTGCAGGCACTGGCTTGGGGAGCCGTGCGCACCTCTGCCAAACAGGCATTGCCTGAACGGTTGAAGCGTATTTATGCCGGGCTTGCCGAACCCTTGGAGGCGTGGCAGCCCGATGCCGTCTCAGTCGAGCGTGTCTTCTTTGCCGACAATGCCAAGACCGCACTCACGTTGGGACATGCGCGCGGCGTCGCGTTGCTCGCGGCGGCCCACGCCGGCTTGCCCCTGGTGGAATATTCCGCGTTGGAAATTAAAATGGCCGTTGTGGGTTATGGGCGAGCCGCGAAATCGCAAGTCCAGCACATGGTGAAGCTGCTCTTGCACCTGGAGGCGCCGCCGCAGCCGGCCGACGCTGCAGATGCGCTCGCCGCTGCGATTTGCCATGTGCATACCCACGGCTTCCGTAGGAGGCTCTCACGATGATTGCCCACCTGCATGGCGCGCTCACGGTGAAAGCGGTGGAGCGGGTCGTCGTTAATGTCCGGGGCGTGGGCTATCAGGTTCTGATTCCCCTGTCCACTTACTACACGCTGCCCAATCCTCCGGAGTCCGTCACCCTATTGACCACGTTGCATGTCCGCGAGGATGCGATGCGGTTGTATGGGTTTGCAACCGAGGACGAGCGGGCGTTGTTCGAGCTGCTGGTGGGGGTCTCGTCCATCGGACCGCGTCTGGCGCTCAATATGCTGTCGAGCATCCCTGCGGGCGATTTACAGCAGGCCATTGCCCAGGCGGATGTGTCCCGACTCCAGAGCATTCCAGGGATTGGCCGCAAAACCGCCGAGCGGGTGGTGTTGGAATTGCAGGAGAAAGTGAACTTGGTGCAGCTGACCACGGCCGTTCCCCCGGCTGACGTCGTGGCGGCGGAGTCGGATCACCTCGTGGGAGATGTCATATCCGCTTTGCTCAATCTCGGGTATAAACGGGGGGAGGCGGAAAAAGCAGTGCAGGCCGTGCGTGCTGGCGCCAATGGGCGCTTGTCGCTTGAAACGCTGCTGAAAGATGCGCTGCACCGGTTAGCACGCTAGCGTAAGGAAGAGGATGATGGCGAAGCGCTTGGTCGATCGAACACCAGATCCCATGGATGAGGCGTGGCTGGAAGCAAGCCTGCGTCCGGCTTCACTCGATGACTACATTGGGCAGACGCAGGCGAAGGAAACCCTCGGAATTGTGCTCGAAGCGGCCCGCCATCGGGGCGATGTCATCGATCACATTCTGTTTTGTGGCCCGCCTGGCCTGGGGAAGACGACGCTGGCCAACATTATTGCCGCTGAAATGCAGGTGAACATTAAAAGCACGGCGGGTCCGGCGATTGAACGGCCCGGTGACCTGGCAGCGATTCTGACCAATTTGCAAGCGGGCGATGTGTTCTTCATCGACGAAATTCATCGTCTGTCACATGTCATCGAGGAAATTCTCTATCCAGCCATGGAAGATTTTCAACTCGATATCATCATTGGCCAGGGACCCAGCGCCCGCACCATCAAGCTCGACTTGCCCCGTTTTACCCTGATTGGGGCGACCACACGCGCCGGTCTCTTGACGTCGCCCTTACGCGATCGTTTTGGGGTGATCAGCCGGCTCGATTTCTATACTGAGGAGGAGCTCCGGATTATCGTCGGCCGCTCCGCGCGTTTGCTGCAGGTCGGCATCGACCAGGAGGGCATGACCGAGGTCGCCCGGCGTTCGCGTGGTACGCCGCGTATCGCCAACCGTCTCCTCAAGCGCGTGCGGGATTATGCCCAGGTCCGGGCCGATGGGTTTATTACCCGGGAGGTGGCCTGTCAAGCCTTGGACCTCTTGGATGTCGATACGTTGGGTCTGGACAAAATGGATCGACAGCTCTTGCTCACGATTATTGACAAGTTTCGTGGCGGGCCGGTCGGGTTGGACACTCTGGCTGCCGCCATTAACGAAGAGAAAAACACGATCGAAGACGTCTATGAACCCTTTTTATTGCAGAATGGCTATATTGCTCGAACCCCACGTGGCCGTACGGCCACGCTCCTCGCCTATCAGCATCTTCGACGCCAGCCACAGCCCGAGGACCAACCGCGCTTATTATAGCGCCCTGTAGATACGTAGGGATCTCCCATCGTGGACTTGCAAGATTTTGATTTTGTACTGCCCGAGGACCTCATTGCGCAGACACCGGCGGCGAGGCGAGATCAATCCCGCCTAATGATTGTGGACCGTGCCCACCGGCGCATTACTCACGATACCTTTGCGAATCTTGGCCGTTATTTGACGCTTGGCGATATCGTCGTTGTAAATGACACCAAAGTCATCCCGGCGCGTCTGCGAGGCCACAAGGCGGGCACCGGCGGGAGGATTGAAATCTTGCTGTTGCATGACCTGGGTGCGGGCGATTGGGAGGTGCTACTCAAACCCGCAGCGAAAGTGCGGCCTGGTATGGTCGTCGTATGCGGCCAGGGCGACCTCCGCGCAAAGATCGTCGAGCGTCTGCCGGAGGGAACGATGCGGGTGCGCTTTACGCCGGCCTCGATCTACAACCGCCTGGAACGCTATGGCGAAGTCCCCCTACCGCCGTATATCAAGCGCACGCCCGACGCCGGCTTCACCTCTGAGGATCGGACCCGATATCAAACGGTGTATGCCCGCCATCCCGGTGCGGTTGCCGCCCCCACAGCAGGCTTGCATTTTACGCCGGAGTTGCTCTCGGCCCTAGAGCGTCAGGGGATTCACCGGGCTACGGTGACGCTTCACGTCGGCTGGGGCACCTTCCAGCCCGTGCGTGCGGCATGCGTGGAACAGCATCGTATGGCCAAGGAATATTACGATCTGAAAGCGGAGCAGGCGGTTCGGATACAGCAGGCACGCACTGCAGGGGGACGTGTTGTCGCGGTCGGGTCAACCGCCACCCGTACGCTGGAAACCATAGAGCAACGTACGGGCGAGATGACGGCAAGTCGTGGCTGGTCTGACCTGTTTATTTATCCATCCTATCGGTTTCGTGTCGTTGACGCGCTTCTCACCAATTTTCACCTGCCTCGTTCCTCCGTCTTTCTCCTGGTCTGTGCTTTTGCAGGCCGCGAACTGGTGCTGGAGGCGTACCGCTGTGCGATTGCGGAGCGCTACCGCTTCTATAGCTATGGTGATGCCATGCTCATTCAGTGAAGAGCCAGTTACAGGGTAGGGCAAGAATCAAGTGACAGGCAGTGTTGTGGAATAACCCTCTGCTTATGACTCTGATGTACCGTTCACCGCTTCTTTAAAATGCTTCCCTGACTTGAATCGCACCACACGACGGGCCGGAATCCCGGCCTCCTCGCCGGTTTTGGGGTTGCGGCCGACCCGAGCGCGCTTTTCGCGCACCTGAAACGAACCGAAGCGCCGCAATATGACCGGTTCCCCATTTTGCAATCCATCCTTTACTTCTTCCAGGATCGCATCGACAGCTTCCTCCGCCTTCACTTTGGTGAGACCTGTTGCGTCGGCAATACGGTTCACGATTTCCGCTTTTCTCATGTGGTCCTCCCTAGTACGACATACCGCACATACGTGAGCAGATGATGATCTCGATAGGGTTGAGCTTACGGCGTCACATTGCTCACGGGCTTCTACCTGCGTGTACAAGCCCGGTGTCGCGAGAGTGTCATGTTGGCAACCCTGGCCCGCTTCACGAGTTCGAAGCGGGCTACGACGAACTCTGCAAGAGTAAAGTTCCGAAGGGTTTAGCACATTTCTCCAGGAGAATCAACAACGCCGTGTCAGGTGTTAGGTCTCAGGATATCTCGTGTGAACACGGATATGACGCTGGCCAGCCAGCGCATGGGCATACCCGTGCACACGGAAGCGGCACACGGGCGCCTGAGGTCAGCGCGCACCCAGATAGGTAGTGGGAGTCACGTGTCCCCAGCTCATGGGGTCTGATTTAAGTATTTTTTGTCCAGGGCCAACGCTTTTTCGGCCTCGTGCTGTCCCCGTCCAACGCCGCGAACTCACGCAGCAATTCTTCCTGCTGCTCTGTCAAGTAGGTAGGCGTTTGCACCACGATATGGATGATCTGATCACCACGCCGTCCGCTGCGGACATCGGGGATGCCATTGCCACGGAGCGATAGGGTTTCTCCGTTTTGAGTACCCCGGGGAATGGTGAGCATTTGGCCCTCCTCATACAAGGAGGGTACATCCACTTCCGCCCCAAGTGCCGCTTGCGGAAACGAAATCGGTAATTGGCAATGGATATTGTTGCCATGGCGTTCGAAAAACTCGTGCGGTTGCACGGAGATCATGACATACAGATCCCCCGGCGGCCCACTACTTGTGCCTTCTTCGCCCTCGCCGACCAGCCGCAAGCGAGCGCCGTCATCCACACCGGCCGGAACCTTGACCGACAGTTTCTTCGGGGCCTGCACCACGCCCCGGCCACGGCATTTCGGGCAGGGGGTTTGGATCAGGGTTCCTTCCCCGCGACACTGGGGACAGGGGGTACGCAAAGCGAAGAAACCTTGGCGCCGTTCAACCTGGCCAATCCCGCCGCATGTACTACAGGTGGTCGGCTGCGTACCGGGTGCGGTGCGTTTGCCCAAGCAGTGGACACAGGTTTCCTGCTTGTCGAATTCAAGGATTCTTTCGGCGCCAAAGACCGCTTCCTCGAACGTCACCCGCAGGTCATACCGTAAATCGGCCCCCGCTCGGGCGCTACCCCGGCCGCCGCGCCGTGACCCCGTGCCGAAGCCGAACAGATCCTCGAAAATACTACCGAAACTGGAAAAGACATCATCAAATCCCTGGAAGCCCTGAAAACCGGCGTTGCGTAGACCTTCATGGCCATAGCGGTCATAAAGACTCCGTTTTTCCGGATCCTGCAAGACATCGTAGGCTTCGGAAGCCTCCTTGAAGCGTTCTTCCGCTTCGGGATTATCCGGGTTACGATCTGGATGGTATTGCAACGCCAGCTTACGGTAGGCTTTCTTGATTTCGTCATCGGTGCTGCTGCGTGAGACACCGAGGACGTCGTAGTAGTCCCTTTTGGCCATGGATATCCATCCCTCACTCAACTACAAACCGATGCCTTGCGGTATACCCGGCATACCCATGACCCTGGAGCGGGATGAGTCGTGCGTGGGGTGGCAAGACGTGGGTCGCTGTGTATATTAACAGTTGACACGTGTGCCGCCATCGGCACCGTCGTGGCAGGAAAAGGCTTTGCAAGTGCCTGGACAAAACGCGTTACACCATGTTTCCGGAGGAAAGAAATATAACGCATGACGATCGGATACGAATCACGGGAGAAAACGCCACCGTGCCGTGTGATTCGGGGCCTGTGGATAGCACGTAGCCGCCACGTCCTGGCAACGATCCCCATGATGATTATGCTAAGCGTAACACGATTTTTGTTGGCCGCCAATGCCTCGACATGTCTGTGTGGCTGCCGGCGCCAGCCTTGTTGCGGTGGCAGGAAACCGAGGGGTTGTGTATTCACCATCATCGGCATCCTCTCGGGTGTGTTGCACCCCCAAACGGGCTTACCTCGATACCAGGGTGTTTAGTTTACGGCGTGGTGTCGTGATGCGCGCTGTGAGACGCATGCTGTGCTTCCACCTCGGCATACATGGAAAGCAACGCGTCTTTCTCCGCTTGCGTTTCCCGTAATTTTTTGAGCAGTTCCATGATAATACCGACACCGGCCAGATTGACCCCCATCTCGCGGGTGAGATTCAAGATGGTGCTGAGATGCTCGATATCTTGCCGGGAGTAGAGACGTGTGTTGCCCGCGGAACGCTCCGGCCGTAACAACCCTTCGCGTTCGTAGAGGCGTAGGGTTTGCGGATGCACATTGAACATGCCCGATACCACACTGATCGTAAAATATTCGCCGCTTTTCTTGGCTGCCATGATGGCCTACCTCATCGTGGCGCGCGGCTGCAGTGGGTTGCGATGCACGAATTCTTCGAGCAATTCACGCGACCGCTGATCCAGTTGTTTGGGCAGCACAACGTGTACCTTGACGTATTGATCACCCTGGCCTTCCCCCTTCAGATTGGGTACACCTTTGCCGCGCAGGCGAAATTTCCGTCCGTTCTGCGTCCCAGCCGGTACCGTCATCGAAATGGCGCCGTCAACGGTCGGCACGTCAATCTTGGCGCCCAGCATGGCTTCTCCAAGTGTGATGGGTAGGTCGCAGATGATATCGTTTCCTTCGCGGGTGAAATACGTATGCGGCCGCACGCGCGTCGTGATATACAGATCCCCGGAGGCGCCGCCGTAGCGGCCGGCTTTGCCTTTGCCAGCGACCCGGATCCGAGACCCCGTATCGACCCCAGCGGGAATCTTGACCTGCACCCGGTCCACCGTGCCGTTCGGGCGTGACAGCCGCAGTTGGATAGTGGTGCCGCGCGCGGCATCCTCAAAACTAATGTCGACCATCTGCTCTAGATCTTGAGTCTGCTGCGCCGTGCGCTGGGATTTCGGCTGTCTGCTGCCAAAAAAATCCTCGAAGATCGAGCCAAAGCTGTCAAAGCCGCCTTGATTTCCGAACAGGTCCCGAAAATTGCCCATCGTGAAGTCATGAGCCCCTCGCCCTGCGAAAGGATCGAATCCGCTACCGGAGGCTTGATGCCCAAATTGGTCGTATTTTGACCGACTTTCGGGATTATCCAGCACGCTGTAGGCTTCGGAAATCTCTTTGAATTTTTGTTCGGCAGAGGGATCGCCCGGATTGACGTCCGGGTGATATTTGCGTGCCAATTTTCGATACGCTTGTTTGATCTCTTTGGCGGAAGCGCCACGTTGCACACCGAGTACGCTGTAATAGTCCTGCTTGGCCATGAACGGCTATCCTTGTGGCGGGCACATAGTAAGTATCATATAAAAAGCGGCACGATGTCGTACCGCACAGTTGACTTTAGGAAAGACGCATGAGTACAGACAGGTTGAGGCTGAGTGTGCAGTGAATATAATATATGAGTCGTTGTCTGTCAACTTTTGGCGCGGTATATTTGTCCGGAGAAACGGTGAGACGGTGGGCGACGGGTATGGCTCAGTGCAGCGGTTTTTCGATTTCCATGAACGTGTCGCCATCCTTGAAAATCCGCACATCGCCCGTGGACTCGGAAATCACAATCGCCACGGCTGCCGTGACGGATGTGATACCCGCGGCAGCCACATGGCGGGAGCCAAGCCCTTGAGGCAACTCCACCGAGGAGCTCAGCGCCGCATTCAGATGCCGTCCGGCTGACATCACCACGCCATCCTCACGAATCACGAAGGCGCCATCGAGCACCGAGAACTCTTTGAGGGTTTCGCGTAAGTGCGGATTGAGGAGGTGTCGCTCTTCCTCCGGATATCCCTGGAACGGATTAAAGATCGTTTGGCGGGAAAATTGCATCACTTTCTCACAATCGCCAATGACGAAAGTGGTCCCCACTGGTTTGCCTTCGCGCCCCTGACTGGCCAATTCGACCGCCAGATTGAGAATGGCCTCGAACACGGCGGATGGGATATGTTGGGCAATCTCCGTGACATGAGACGAGGTGAGGAGTTCGTGCTCCTTGCCAATGTCGACGACCACAATACAGTCGAGACTCGCAAAGTCCGGGATACCCGTGAGGCAGACGATCTTATCGCCCGCTGCGACATACCCTTCGGCCAGGCTCATAATCAAGGCGAGCTTGATTTGCGCCATCCGCGTGAGTGGAATAGGCGGAAGAGACAGAATGGAGGTAATTTCGGCGCTGGGTTCGTCCTGGCGCCCGTGTTGCGTGACCAAAATGATATCGGTCTTTTCGAGCATCCCACTCGGGATGGGGTAATCTTGGATGACATCAGCATAAATGAGCAGGGCTTTGGCCTGGATCTCATTGGCAATGGCACAGGCGGATTCCAGGATGAGCGTATTTAGGGGGCGCATAAGCGATTCATAACGTATAGAAAAGCGGCGTGATATGGAAAACTTTACTGCGCCAGAGTGTAATGTACGGCGTGTCGTGTTGTCAAATAACAGGCGTTGTGAACCCACGCCAGCCGTGAGCAACCGGACGTTGAATGCTGCCGCTTGGGCGTCGTCCTCTGCTATAATGGCATACGCCACATCAATACCTGTCGCCAACGATGTCTATGACTCGCAACAAAGGGAACGCCTTATGCCGCCCATACACCGTTTACGGAATATCGGCATTATCTCGCATATCGATGCGGGGAAGACAACCGTCACCGAACGCATGCTGTACTATACGGGGCGCAGCCATAAACTCGGGGAAGTCCACGACGGCGAAGCGGCCATGGATTGGATGCCACAAGAGCGGGAGCGGGGCATCACCATTACCGCTGCGGCGACCACCTGCCTGTGGCAACAGCATCACATTACCATCATCGATACCCCGGGCCATGTGGATTTTGCGATTGAAGTGGAACGTTCGCTACGGGTGTTGGATGGTGCGGTGGCCATCTTTGCAGCAGTAGAAGGGGTGCAGCCCCAGTCGGAATCGGTCTGGTATCAGGCCGATCGCTATCGGGTGCCGCGTGTGGCGTTTATCAACAAGATGGATCGGCTGGGCGCGGACCACGAACGGGTGCTACAGGAGATCGAGGACAAATTGTCGGCGACGCCAGTTTTGATGCAGGTGCCGTTGGGTACGGAGGAGCACTTTCGCGGTGTGATCGATCTGATTGCGATGCAGAGCATCGTTTGGCACGAGGAAGATTTGGGCATGACCCCAGAGGTGGGGCCGATTCCGGCCGCGTGGGAAGAGGCGGCCCAGGCCCAACGTGAGGTGCTGCTCGACACCGTGGCGGAGTACGATGATGCCTTGTTGGAACAGTATCTGGCCGGTGCGCCTCTTGAACCTGCACCGATTCGGACAGCCGTGCGCCAGGCCACGCTCATGGGGGCTTTGGTGCCGGTATTCTTAGGCTCGGGGTTAAGAAACAAGGGGATACAGCCCCTCCTCGATGCGGTCATGTGGTATTTGCCCTCCCCGGCGGATGTGCCGTCGATCATGGGTATTGATCCACGCGACGACTCTGACGTGGCCCGCGCCAATGATCCGAAGGAGCCGTTTGCCGCCCTGGCGTTTAAAGTCGCGCTCGACCAGGGTCGCCGGCTGACCTATTTGCGGCTCTATGGCGGCAGTCTGAAACCCGGGGCCGCGGTCTACAATGCGCGCACCGGCAAGCAAGAGCGGGCGGCCCGCATCCTGCGCATGTTTGCCAATAAACGCGAGCGCCTGGAGCACAGCAGTGCTGGGGAGATCGTCGCCGTTGCCGGTTTGAAAGAGACCACGACGGGCGATACGCTCTGTGAAGCCACGCATCCGTTACGCTTTGAAGCCATTCCGTATCCCAAACCGGTCATCACCCTGGCGATGGAGCCGATGACCATGGCGGATCAGTCGAAATTGGCGTTTGCCCTGGAGAAATTGTTGGAAGAAGATCCGACACTGCACATGACGTTTGATGAAGAACGCGGGCAGACGGTCCTGTCGGGCATGGGCGAATTGCATCTGGAAGTCCTGATTCGCCGTCTACAAGATGAGTTCAATTTGCATGTTAATGTGGGCAGACCTCAGGTCGTCTATCGTGAGACGATTCTGGCCGAGGCCGAGGCGTGTGACACTTTTGAGCGTGAGATCGCTGGCCGACAGCAGTTTGCTGGCGCCTGTCTGGCTGTACAACCCGCGGACCATGGCATGGGACTGCAATTTAGTCGCGACATCGCGGAGGAGGCCGTTCCGGCCGACATCATCGAGGCCGTGTACCAGGGCGTACGGGATGCCGCGTCGTCAGGTGTCGTGCAGGGATATCCCGTGATCGACGTCCACGTGACGCTCCGGAGCATCACCTATCGCGCCGAAGACAGCACGCCCTTGGCCAGTAGCATCCTCGGGGGGCAGCTGTTTCGCCAGGCCCTGGAAGCGGCGCAACCTGTGCTTTTGGAACCGGTGATGCGTCTTGAAGTGCTCGTGCCCGAAGAATTTCTAGGCGGTGTGATTGGCGGCTTGCAAACCCGTCGTGGCATCATCGAAGGGGTCGAGGCGCGTGGGCGGTTGCAGGTCATTATGACGCTGGTGCCGTTAGCGGCGATGTTTGGTTATACGACCGATTTACGCTCGGCCAGTCAGGGTCGCGGGACCTTCACCATGCAGTTTGCACGTTATGCCCCGGTGGCCTAGTACATGCAGACAGAAGTCCGTCACCGGTTTGAGCACCGTAAATGCAACGGACTCAGCGATCTCAACCGGTGAACGATTTGTGGTACGCCGTACGAGTACGCGCGGTCAGCAGTCCGTGAGCCGTTTGAGCACCATTAATTCAGCCCGATCCAGATTATCATGTGCTTACTCATTTGCGCTAGGAATCTGCAATCCCGCCTCGCGCAGCAAGGCGGCTGTCCGTTGTACGGGTAAACCCACCGCGTTGGTATAACAGCCATCGAAAGCGTCGACGAAGACACGGGCGCGGCCTTGGATGGCGTAAGCTCCTGCCTTGTCCAAAGGTTCTGTCGTGGCGATATAGGCGTCGATTTCAGCATCGGAAAGGGTGCGGAAGTGCACTTGGGTGCCCATGGAATCGAGCCGTGTCCACCCCTGGCTCTGCCGCAGCAGGGCCAGGCCCGTGAGCACCGTGTGTGAGCGGCCACTGAGACGGCGCAGCATCTGCCGGGCATCGGCCGCATCGCGAGGTTTGCCCAGTATGAGCGCGTCAATAGTCACAATCGTATCGACGCCCAGGACAAGAGCCATTGGGTAGTGCTGGGCGATGCGCTGGGCTTTGCTATGGGCCATGCGGAGCACATAGGCCTGGGGAGCTTCGCCGGGGTGAGGTTGTTCATCGATATCCGCTGGGATAATGTGGAATGGCAGGCCAACTTGCTGCAGCAGCTGTTGACGGCGTGGCGAGGCAGAGGCCAGAATAAGATTAGACATCGCGTACGGTGACATAGTCAGCGAGAAGATGAAGCGTCTGAAGCGCTGGCGATGGGGTAAAATCATCCAACTGCTCTTTGGCCTGCGCCACATGCTCCTGAGCTTTGCTCAGGGTGGATTGTAACGCGTTGTATTTTTGGAGAATCGCCACGATAGCCGGCAAATCCCCATCACTCGCATCGGCATTGTGCACATACGCCGAAATGGCCTCGACTTCGGCCGGATTGGCCAGTTGCATGGCCGCAATAATCGGTAGCGTGATTTTGCCCTCTTTCAGATCGTTATTGACCGGCTTGCCCAGCTTCGCTTCGGGAGCCACGAAGTCCAGCGTGTCATCAGCCATCTGGAATGCTAACCCCAGGTGGTGTCCGTAGGCGGCCATCTTGGCGCGCTGCAGCGGCGAAATACCAGCAGCGAGCGCCCCGATCGTGCAGCTCGCCTCAAATAACGAGGCGGTTTTCAAGGCGATAATCCGGTAATAATCGGCTTCACGGATGGTGAGATCCCGCTGTTTCAGCGTCTCGATGATCTGGCCTGTGGCCATCGCCTTGGTCACCTTGGCCACCGTTTCCATGACGAGATGATCTTTGTCGCTGAGGGCGAGCTCCATGGCTGTGGCATAGAGGTAATCGCCGATCAAAATCGAAATCTCGTTCCCCCAACGCCTGTTGACTGTTGGGTTTCCCCGGCGTAAATGGGCATGATCGATGACATCGTCGTGGAGTAACGTCGCCGTATGAAGAAATTCGATGACCGTACAGAGGTCGTACACCCGTTCACCGACATAATTTCCCAGCCGGGCACAGAGAATCAATAGCACCGGTCGGATGCGCTTTCCCCCGCTAGATAAGACATAGTGGCCGACATCGGAAATAAAGTTCACATCTGAAATCAGGTGGGTCGCAATGGCTTCCTCAACGCGCTCCAAGTCGTCCGCAACAAGCTGCGCAATTTGTTTGACTGACATAGACACACTTTCTCGCTATAACGTAAGAATTCCTGGCGGTGGCAACACTTTAGAGGGAAGCATAGTCGTTGTCAAGCGGTATTCCTCTGCAGCCTGAATACCTGGCATGCGAGACGGCACACCGGTATAGAAGGAGCTATCGTGCTGGCGAAAGTCTACAGCAGTACCTTGATAGGGGTGGATGCCTGCCTGATCGAAGTCGAAGTCGATCTGGCCAATGGTCTCCCCACCTTTACCACCGTTGGCTTACCGGACACGGCGATTCGTGAGAGCCGTGATCGCGTCAAAGCGGCGATGGCGAATAGTGGCTTTGCCTTTCCGCTCAAACGCATTACCGTGAATCTCGCACCGGCCCATGTGCGCAAGGAAGGTACGGCATTCGATCTGCCCATTGTCCTCGGTATCTTGCAGGCCGCCGGGTACGTTGACGCTGAGGCGCTGCAACGCTATGTCGTCGTCGGTGAACTGTCGCTCGATGGCCGGGTCAAAGCCGTCACCGGCGCGATGCCCACGGCTGTTGCCGTGCGGGAGCAGGATTAACCGGCATGCTGGTCCCGGAGGAAAATGCGCGCGAAGCCGCAGTCATTGAGGGCGTCCCGGTGTTTGGAGTGGCCACGCTGGCGCAGGCGATCGGCTTTTTCAACCGCACGGAGGCGCTCACGCCCGCCGTCTGTGACGTGCAGACCTTGTTGCAACGTCAAAGCGTCTACGCGGAAGATTATGCTGACGTTCGCGGTCAGCACCACGTTAAACGCGCCCTTGAAGTCGCCGCGGCCGGGGCGCACAACGTGCTCCTCATCGGTCCTCCCGGCTCAGGGAAATCGCTCATGGCGCGGCGCCTGCCGTCGATTTTGCCGCATGTGACGCTCGATGAGGCGATTGAAACATCGAAAATTCATAGCATTTCCGGATTGCTGAGCCGGGATCATGCCCTTGTGGCGACGCGTCCGTTTCGCGCCCCGCATCATTCGACCTCAGACGCCGGCCTCATTGGCGGCGGCAATATCCCCACGCCGGGCGAAGTCAGCCTGGCACACAATGGCGTGTTGTTTCTCGATGAGCTTCCGGAGTTTCGCCGCAGCGTCTTAGAAGTGCTGCGGCAACCGCTGGAAGATGCCCAAGTCACCATTGCGCGCGCCGCCATGACCTTAACGTTTCCGGCCCGGGTAATGCTGGCCGCGGCGATGAATCCGTGTCCGTGCGGCTTCAGTACGGATCCGAAGCGGCCGTGTATCTGCTCAGCGCAACAGATTCAGCGCTACAACGCCCGGGTGTCGGGGCCACTTCTGGACCGCATTGACATTCACATCGACGTGCCCCCGGTGTCGTATAGCGACCTGACCGCGCCGGCCGATGGCGAGACCTCGGCGGTCATTCGGGCGCGGGTGAATGCGGCGCGGCAGCGGCAACAGGGGCGCTTTGCGGCAAGCGATATTCCCCATAACGCGGCCATGGGCGTGCGAGAGATTCGGCAGTACTGCCAACTCGATGGGGCTGGCGAACAGATGCTGGAGCAGGCCATGCAGCACTTTGGCTTGAGTGCGCGGGCGCACGACCGGATTCGCAAGGTGGCGCGGACGATTGCGGATTTGGAGGGTTCGGAAGCGATCACAGCGGCGCATCTGGCGGAGGCGATTCAGTACCGGACCTTAGATCGGAAGCCGACCTGAGCAGTCACGGTAGAGTCTCTGATGGCTAAACCTGGCCCCTATGGGGGCGAGCGGGCTCTCCCAGCGCGTGTGCCGCAAGGTCGTCACCTACAAATCCAATGATAGACCCCGCTGGCTATACTGGATGCTGTGCCAGAAGTTACGGGGTCACTTCCAGTACGATGGGATTCGAGGGAACACTACCGTCCGTTGTCAGAAGTCCGTCAGCATGCGGAGGAAGCCTGGCGATACTGGCTCAGTCATCGCCACCACAAGGGGGTGCTCAGCTGGGAGAAATTCCAGAAGCTCAAGGCGGTGTTTGTCCTGCCTACCCCCAAAATCGTCCACTAGATCTGATGTGGCCTTGCCGGGTAGCAAAATGATGCGCTAGAGATGTGCCGAGACTCTGGTTACCGAGGAACCGGATGAGGGAAATCTTCACGTCTAGATCGGTGGGGAGGGCGCCAGGTAACCGGTGCCTTTACCCAGAAACCAAGAAAGAGTTGGACGCTAGAAAATCAATACGGTAACCTGTCTGAGCCACTTATGGTAACATCTTTTCAAAAAATCGCCTGAGTCGTTACAAACCGCGAAGCGACTGACTAGAAGGAGCCTGCATGGCTACGCTGCTAGAGGTTAGGGCTCTAAAGACCCATTTCTTCACCCAGGCAGGCGTGGTGAAGGCAGTGGATGGCGTCTCCTATGATCTCGAAGAGGGAGAAATCCTGGGCCTCGTGGGAGAAAGCGGATGCGGCAAGAGTGTGAGTGCTCTCTCTCATGCGCCTCATTCCAGACCCGCCTGGCAAAACGGTAGACGGGGAAGTCATCTTCGATGGTCAAGACCTGCTAAAGCTACCCGACTATCAGATGAGGCGTGTCCGTGGTAAGCAGATTTCTATGGTCTTTCAGGAGCCCATGACCTCCCTCAACCCGGTCCTCTCCATCGCGCGCCAGCTTACCGAGTCCCTTGAACTACACCTTGGCATGAGCAAGACGGATGCCCGCAGGGAGGCTGTCCGTCGTCTTGAGCAGGTGGGGATACCGGACCCAGAGCGAAGGATCAAGCAGTTTCCACATCAGTTCAGCGGAGGTATGCTCCAGCGGGTCATGATTGCCATGGCCCTGAGCTGCAACCCCAAGCTGATCATAGCCGACGAGCCTACCACGGCCCTGGACGTGACCATTCAGGCCCAGATACTGGAGTTAATGAAGCATCTCAGTAGGGAGTACGGCGTCTCTCTTATTATCATTACTCACAACCTGGGTGTCGTGGCCCGCTACGCCGATAGGGTTAACATTAGAGTTGTTCCTCAATAGCATAAGATCAGGTTCCCTAGCCCAGCCCAGATGCCCACCGAATCATCCTCAAAGTGATCTTTGCGGTTGCGGAAACGCTGCACCAAAATGTTGAAACGCTTCATACCGCCGATGGCATGTTCGATCAAGATGCGAACTTGACTCACGGCATAATTCGCCGCCTGCTGCTCCGCCGTCAATTCTGGAGTCGGATTCGTCTTGCTCTTCCGGGGTTTCTTGTGTGGAATCTCAAGCATTTCGCCTTTGTAGTCCGACTGAATCCCCTGATAACCCAGGTGCACCCAAACTTCTACGTCACTAAACCGGTCTAAGTCCGGTGGGAACTCTTGTTTTAACATGCTGTAATCATGGTTGTGACCACTAAACGTACGGCCCAGAAAGACGATCCATTTATCCGGCATCGACATCACTGTATTTTTCAGCGTATGGCTTTTTTTTACCACTATAGTGTTCACGTTGGGTCGTCTCATCTTGTGACCGGCGATAGCTTCTTTCAGTCGCATCAATAATCAGTTGATCCACACCTGACAACGCCTCCCTCAACGACTCTGGGGTCTTCAACTCTCGATAAGGCATGAGGTCTAACTGCACTAACGTGTCATACAGGATGGGAGAGAGCTTATGGAGATTTTCATTCGCTTTCGAACGTACCATACCAAATTGTGCACCAAGAACATCAAACGTCGGATACGTCTTGTAATAATATAGAACGAACAGGAGTTTGTCTGACAGAGTGGGTAATTTGCCTTTGATACCTGCACCCGGCTTTCGGCTGCGTTTGCCAGCTTGGACACCCTCCTCATAGCGTTTTTGCTGAGCCTGTTGATAGACGTGGCTGAAGGCGGGCAGCAAGAAGTCAAATTGCGTCTGAGACACACCGGTTAAGGCTTTCATCTGACGATCATCTCGGATAACCAATGACCTGGCTGGGCTCCCTCCATCGTTTGGGGGAGGATAGCCTACCTCATTAACTATTGGGGAACAACCCTATTATGTATGCCGGCAAAATCATTATGTATGCCGGCAAAATCATTGAACGGGGGACGGCCAGAGATATTTACCGGAACCCCAGTCACCCCTATACCCTGGGGCTGCTGAACTCTGTACCGAGGCTTGATCTGCCCAGGAAGGAGAAGCTGGACCCGGTAGAAGGACAGCCACCGGACTTGATGAACTTGCCAGCAGGGTGTGCCTTCAGGGAGCGATGTCGGTTTGCCATAGATAGATGCGCTGAGGAGATGCCCCCTCTTCAGTCGGTCCGTAATGGTCATTTCTCGGCCTGTTTCGCAACGGAGATCCTGGTGTCAAGGGCAGAGGGAAACGGAGCATGAAAGCGGTGGAGCGTACCCAGAATAAGCCGGTAGACAATGTGCTCATCGAGGTGAAGAACCTGAAGATGTACTTTCCTGTTACCGCTGGCATCCTCATCCAGCACACCGTTTGGTACATCAAGGCAATAGATGACGTCAGCTTCTTCGTGAGGCGAGGAGAGACGCTGGGGCTGGTAGGGGAGAGTGGGTGCGGTAAGACCACAACGGGGCGGTGCATACTTCAGCTTTACCAGCCTACCGCTGGCACCATCCGGTTCGATGACCAGGACCTGTGCAGCATGAAAGGGCAGGAGCTGAGAGGCATACGCCGCCAGATGCAGTTGATATTTCAGGACCCTTATGGCTCCTTGAACCCTCGCATGACCGCAGGAGACATCATCGGGGAGCCACTCATCGTGCATGGCCTGTCCAGGGACCGGCGAGAGTACCGGGAGAGGGTAGCCGAGTTGCTGTCAATCGTGGGGTTGAGCACCAATATGGCCGACAGGTTCCCCCATGAATTTAGCGGCGGGCAACGGCAGCGCATCGGGGTGGCCCGAGCCCTGGCTGTCAACCCGCAGTTTATTGTGTGTGACGAGCCGGTGTCGGCGTTGGACGTGTCCATCCAGGCCCAGATCATCAACCTGCTGGAGGAGCTACAGGAGAAGTTCGACCTGACGTACCTGTTCATCGCCCACGATCTGTCAGTCGTAGGGCACATCAGCGACCGGGTAGCGGTGATGTACTTGGGCCATATCGTCGAGATCGCGGAGCGGAACGAGATCTATGCTAACCCACTACACCCATATACCAGAGCGCTCCTTTCCGCCGTACCCATACCCGACCCGATCATAGACGCTCAGAGAGAGCGGATATCCCTCACGGGAGAGGTGCCCAGCCCGCTGAATCCGCCAAGAGGATGCGTGTTCCATCCCCGCTGCTGGATGGCGACCGAAGCGTGTCAGGAAGTGCTACCTGAGCTGCAGGAGGTGCAACCTGTGGGCGCTTTTGGAGCCGTCGTGGCCCTTATTCTCATCGTCGTCGCTATCTTTGCCCCCTTTATCGCCACGAACGACCCCGCTGAGACGAACGCGGCTCTCGTCTATGCCCCTCCCGGGTCGGAGCTGTTGCTAGGCGGCGACTAGGTGGGCCGTGACGTGTTCAGCAGGCTCGTTTATGGCGCCAGAGTTTCGCTGTATGCCGGGCTACTTAGCGCGTTTATCGGGGCCACCATAGGCATGGTAGTGGGCGTGACAAGCGTCCATTTCGGAGGCAAGACCGACCTCATCGTCCAGAGAATAGTAGATACCATGATGGCCTTCCCGGCCCTGATTCTGGCGATTGCCATCATGGCTGCCCTGGGTGCGTCCCTTAACAACGTCGTCATCGCTCTCAGCATCGCCTTCACGCCCAGTACGGCCCGAGTCCTCCGCTCCCAGGCCCTGGCCGTTAAGGAGATGGACTACATACTGGCAGCCAGGGTGATAGGAGCCGGCCACGGGCGCATCATTTTCCGCCATATGATCCCCAATTGTCTTGCCCTGTACATCGTTCTTGTCACCATCTTTCTGGGTACAGCTATCGTTGCGGAGGCCACCCTGAGCTTCCTTGGGATTGGCGTCCCTCCTGACGTCCCCTCCTGGGGAGGGATGTTAAATGGGGCTGCCCAGAGGTACGTACACCTGGCCCCGTGGCTGGGCGTGTTCCCCGGCTTGGCCATAGCCATCGTCGTGTTTGCCTGGAACCTCCTGGGGGATACCCTGCGGGACGTGCTGGATCCGAGGCTTAGGGGAACTGAGTAAGGCCTAGTGCCTTGACCGAGCTAACTTGACAAGTGCGTATCGACAACGCAGCGGAAAGGTACAATCAAAACCCGTTGACAGTCTCCATTCCCGCCGGTCTTGCGGAGGAACAAATCGAATCGGCCATGAAGCAAACGCTGGTCGCACGGGGGTGGAAACTCGGCGCCACCTCGCCGCAGCAAACCGATGGCACCCTGCATCACCGATCCTTTAAAGCCAACGTCAGCCTGGTGGCCAACGATGGCATCATCCGCATCCTCAGCCATTCCCGATACGTATCAGACGACACGGGGGGAACCGAGCCCGGCGTTCCGAAGGGCTGGTTAGTCAATCTCCAGAAGGATCTCGCCAAGCGTCTAGCCGTGGCGTCGCGCCAGCCGTGACTCACGCCTCCCAGCGCTTGAAGATGAGCGAGGTATTGACGCCGCCAAAGGCGAAGTTATTGGACATGATGTAGGTGGGCCGGCAGACTCGAATATCGGTGAGGTAATCGAGCCGGGCGCAGCGCGGATCCACCCGATCGAGATTGATGGTGGGCGCCAGCCATCCATCGTGCATCATCTCGATGCAGAGCCAGGCTTCAATCGCCCCGCAGGCGCCAAAGGTATGGCCCATATAGCTTTTGAGCGAGCTGATGGGGATTTGGCGTTGAAAACATGCGGCCGTCGCCTGCGATTCGGCAACATCGCCCACCTCGGTTGCAGTGGCGTGCGCATTGACATAATCGATCGCATCCGGGGACAGGTCGGCATCCGCGAGCGCCATGGTCATGACCTGTTGCATGCCCTGCGCCGAGGGATTGACCATATGGGCGCCATCGCAATTGGTGGCAAACCCGGCGATCTCGGCCAAAATCGGCGCGCCACGCTCCCGGGCATGTTCCAACGATTCGAGAATGAGCGTGGCCGCTCCTTCTCCCACCACCAGGCCATCGCGGTCCGCATCGAACGGCCGGGGCGTTTGCTCGGGATAATCATTTCGCGTTGATGTGGCATAAATAATGTCAAACACGGCCGCACTGGCGATATGCAACTCGTCCGCCCCACCGGCGATCATCACATCTTGCCGGCCGTATTTGATCGCTTCATAGGCATAGCCGAGCCCTTGACTCCCGGCGGTACAGGCCGAACAGGTGGGCATAATCCGCCCTTTGACCTCAAAGAACTGGCCCAAACAGGTGGGCATAATCCGCCCTTTGACCTCAAAGAACTGGCCCAAATTGGCGGCGCAGGTGTGGCTCATATACTGAATGAATTGAGCCCCGGTAATCCCGGACAACGTGTGACGCAGTCCCAACTGTTCGGCAAAATACTGAATCGCCGGTGGCGAGCCCGAGGTCGAGCCATAAGCAATCCCCGTCCGGCCATCGGTCAACGCGGCCGCCGCCTGGAAATCGGCCGCCTCCAGAGCCAGCTCGGTCACGCGGGTGGCCATCAAAGCCACTCGTCCCATGGTCCGGATCTTTTTGCGATGGTAGTGCGGTGGGCGCTCAAACCCCAGCACGGCGGCGGCGAGCCGGGTCCGCAAGCCGTCCACGCCTTCCCAATCCGGCTGCACGGCAACGCCCGAGGTTCTGGCCAGCAATTTGGTTTTGACCGTTTCCCAGTCCGCTCCAAGCGGGCATAGGCCGGCCATTCCCGTCACCACCACCCGGCGTGTCATATCAACCCTCCATTGACGGAAATCACCTGGCCCGTCAGATAGGCCGCCGATTCCGAAAAGAGAAAGGCCACCAGCGCCGCCACCTCTTCCGGCCGGCCAAAACGGCGCATCGGGATCAGCCGCAAGAGTTCATCTTTGGGAATATCCGCCACCATGTCTGATTCGATCAAGCCGGGAGCCACACTATTGACCGTAATGCGCCGCCGGGCCAGCTCCCGGGCCAGCGATTTGGTGGCCCCGATCAGGCCCGCTTTGGCCGCGGCATAGTTCGTCTGCCCCCGATTGCCCACCAGTCCCGAGACCGAGGACAAGGTGACGATGCGACCGCCCTGACGGGCCTGGGCCATGGGCCAAACGATCGGATGCAAGACATTGTAAAAGGCATCCAGATTGGTCCGCAGCACCCGATCCCAATTTTCGCCGGAGAGGAGCGGAAACGGCGCATCGACCGTGATACCGGCATTGCACACCACCCCCCAATAGATGCCGCGCGCGTCGATGTCGCGCGCAATCGCCGCCTTTGCCGCCTCGCGGTCCGCGACATCGAACGGCAGGAGGTACGCCATCCCCCCACTAGCTTGAACGGCGCTCAAGGTGTCGGTCGCCGCCGTGTGATTGTTGCGGTAATTGAGGCCGATTTCATGACCTTGGGCCGACAGGGCCAAGGCGATGGCCCGCCCAATCCCCCGGCTGCCGCCGGTGATGAGTACGCGTGTCGTCATGGCCGATCTCTTCCAGATACGACTGTAGAGTCTTGGGTTTGAAGACGTTCAGTTCAGCCTGCTGCAACCGGGTATCGGACACGGCGTGGGTGATGGCACAGCGAAACCGCATGAGCTCGTGCTGGCCCCAAATATGGGTCACGTCAATGCGCAGGGTTTGACCGAGTTCGAAAAACTGACAATGCGTTTCCAAACGGCGCGTACCCAACAACAACCCCACTGCAATGGGATGCCCCTCCAGATAGGACTGGTAGCCCCCGTGCGCCGCCACCGTTTGGGCCATGTATTCGATGCCCACAAAAGCCGGTACGCCGGCTGCCTGTACAAACATCGAGTGGGGCTTAATGGTGACCTCGCAGACCGTTTCCACCCCATTGGTCCGCACGAGCCGGTCAATCAAAATCATCGGGAGCCGGTGGGGTAAAAGCTGTTCGATAGGCGGGTACTTGCCGTCGATCATCAAAACGCTCCTTATACCGAAGTTCCCCTGGCAGAATAGGCGGAGGGTTAAGTAGATCAACAGGTTAGCCCAATTCAAAAGTCCATTTACAT
>CBCXVS010000019.1:0-42694 GCA_965178525.1 uncultured bacterium
TAGGTCCGCACACGGACCTGCATTTCCTTCAACTGGTTCAAACCACTTAAGTTAGGCGTCTTCAGGTCGCACGCTTAATATCCATGACAACGTCGGGCATCAAGGCGCGATGCCGCACGCGCAAAAAGAGGTCGGTACCCCCCGCCAAGATCTTGGCGCTCCCTTGGTGGTGTTGCAGCAGCATGACCGCTTCTCGTACGGTTGTCGGGGCAAAATACTCAAAATTTTTCAACGTCAACCTCCGTACCGCCATGCCTGGACAGAAGTCTTGATCGCGTTTCCCCGCCGGGGAGAAGGCGTGGGCAGCCGTGGTGCGCAGCCCTAAGAAGACGCCCAACTCGGCGGGTAGGGCTCGATTTCGGGATGGTCGAGCAAGATGGCCATCACCGTTTCGCCGGCGGTAAATGGCTTCTCCTGCCGAGGCAACGTCAGCAGGGCATTGGCGCCCACCATGGAGAGCAAACGCGCTGACGATTGCATGCCGGTTGACCGCGCCATGAACTTGCCCTCTTCCTGCGTGACGTGCACCCGGTGAAACTCCGGTCGCCAGGCGTCGCCCGGGAGCGTATCGGCCAAGGTGACGGGCACCCGGGGCCGGAGGACCAACTGATGGCCGCCCATGCGCAGCAGGGCCGGGCGCACAAACACTTCGAAAGAGACCAGCGACGACACCGGAAACCCCGGTAAGGCAAAGACCGGTTTGCCCGCCACCGTGGCGAACGTTAGCGGCTTTCCGGGTTTCATGTTGACGCGGCCAAAATGCACCTGGCCCTCGGTTTCGAGAATCGGCTTGATCAGATCCAACTTGCCCATGGAAACGCCGCCAGAGGTGACCAGGACATCGCAGCGGCTCAGTCCTTCCATGACTTTGGCGGTCAATTCGTCGCCACGATCCGTGCCGATACCAAGCGAGACGGGGACCGCGCCTACTCGTTGTATCGCGGCCATTAAGGTGTAGCGGTTGCTGTCCCGGATCTGTCCGGGACCGGGTTGGGCGTCCGGCTCCACGATTTCGTTGCCCGTTGAGAGCACGGCAACCCGCGGCCGAGGATAAACGGACACCGAGGTCAGACCGAGGCTGGCCAGCAAGCCGATTTCTTGGGGGCCAATACGAGTGCCTACCTCCAAGACCCGTTGCGCTTTGGTGATATCCTGCCCGACCGGGCACACGTCCGCCCCGGTTGCCACCGTCTGCTGCATGGTGACCAGGCCGTCGTTTTCCTCGGTTACCTCAACCATGATGACCGCATCGGCGCCAGGCGGTAAAGGCGCACCCGTCGTGATGCGTGCGCACGTGCCCGGCTCGACGCGTAGGGCCGCGACGTACCCTGCAGTTTGTTCCCCAATCAAGCGCCGCGGATTCGTCGTATCGCTGGCAATCACCGCAAAGCCGTCCTTGGAGCTGCAAGGAAAGGGTGGAAGATCTTCCTGCGCAAACACATCCTGGGCCAGGACCTGATCCAACGCGTCGGCAGTCTGTATGGTCTGAGGCGCTAGGAGCGGCACAGACTGCATGACGATATCGAGGGCCGTTTCTGCTTCGATCGTATCATAGTCACGCATCATAATGTCGTGTCTCGTTTCACCGTTGATGATACGGAGACCCGCGATCTCCTGTGAACAAACGGATGGCTGTTTCTAACGCATCTTGGCCGGGCCGTCAACCCCAAACATACGGGGTGGCGAACGGCTGTGCTGCCCGTTTCACGCTGGCAGAGCGGCCAGCCGGTCTGCCGCAGCGATACTGAGTTCGACCGCATCACGGCAGGCCTGGCGCAACCGGGGGTGGCCAAAGCCCGGTTGCCATGTCGGGTGGTAACACTCGTCCGAGATGATCAACAAGGCACAGATCTCGCAGGCCCGATATTGGGCGACGGCAAATAACGCGGCCATTTCCATATCGACCGCATGCACACCCGCCTCTTGAAACTGCCGAATCTTCTGCGCCGTTTCACGGTACAGCGCGTCTGTGGTCCAAATCGGTCCGGAACGCACGGGCAAGTCCTGTGCATCAGCCTGCTCACGCAGGACGGTGTTGAGCCGTCCGGACGAAGCGGGTATCACCTCGGCCGGCAGGTAGTGGTATGACGTGCCTTCCTCTCGCATCGCTATGGTCGGTATAAAAC
Organism: uncultured bacterium; assembly: GCA_965178525.1. Lineage (GTDB taxonomy): Bacteria > Tectomicrobia > Entotheonellia > Entotheonellales > Entotheonellaceae > CBCXVS01. Next base: position 2,127 of record CBCXVS010000019.1, read on the forward strand.
AGTCTCCAATCTGATAGGTCGGCTCCAAGGCGCCACAGAAACCCACGTACAGGAAACGGCGTGCGCCCAGAACGATGAGTTGTTCCATGAGCATGACGGCCACAGGCGCGCCCATGGGCGAGGTGAGCGTAGAAAAGGCATGATGGTTCGGGTTGTACCATGTTTGGTGTTGAATCGGCTCGGGGTGTGGCGTGGGTGCGTCGAGTCGTTTGAGCAGACGGCGTTGCACTGCAGGAATAAACGAAAGCACCACGGTCTCGCGCAGACCGAGGTCGCCAACCTCGAGGCCGCGATGCGCCAGTACGTATGTGACGAAGTCTACCGGTTCAATGCGTGCGGTCGATTCGGAGGAAAAAAATGGCGACATGCAAAGCCCATCCCTACGGCATCATCCACGTCATGGCGATACGGTGACACGTTCGTACCCCACGGTCCACTGGCATGTGTTGACCGACATTCACGATACGACCGCTGATTGTATCAGATTCTCGTGAAGGCTTCTTGTGGGGTGGCTGCCGCCGCAAGGGGGTGGAAATCTGGCGTGGTATCTGCCTCTGTATTTCCACCCTGGTTGTAAAGCGGGTTGCCTACACCAAAGGAAGGAAAGAAGGACTTTGACAAACGATTCCGGTCATGCTACTGTTCGTTTATACCTGCCAATTTCATGTAGAGTTCGAAACCTGCGAGAGGACTTTCCCACGTCTCATATTGCTGGCAATGGAAGATAGGAAACAACATGGTACAAGCTCTGGTTCACATTGTCATGGGGAGTGCGTCGGACTGGCCTATCATGCAGGGCGCTGCCGAGATGTTAGATCAGTTTCAGGTGCCATACGAGGTCACGGTGAGTTCAGCCCATCGTGCTCCGCAGCGTACGGCTGCGCTCTCGCGCCGCGCTCTGCGGCGCGGCGTGCAGGTCATCATTGCCGGGGCCGGAGGGGCCGCCCATCTGCCGGGCGTTCTCGCGGCTGAAACGCCGTTGCCCGTCATTGGGGTGCCGATCGATTCCTCGCCGCTGAACGGCCTCGATGCCTTACTCGCGATCGTACAAATGCCGCGTGGTGTACCGGTGGCGACGGTGGCAGTCGGGAAGGCAGGAGCGGCGAATGCCGGGATCCTGGCGGCCCAAATTGTGGCCTTGGGGGCGCCCGACGTGGCGGCGCGTTTGCAGGCGTATAAGGCCGAATTGGCGGCCAAGGTAGAGCGTGATTCGGAAGCGCTGCAGAGTCAGGTGCGAGGGTGATGATCATGACGCGTTGCCTCCGGATTGCCCCGGACATGCCTGACGCTGCTCTGGTGCGCGAAGCGGCTCGGGTGCTCCAGGATGGCGGGGTTGTCGCCTATCCGACGGATACGGTATACGGTCTGGCCGTTGATGCCATGAATAGAAGCGCGATTGCACGGCTTTATGCCGTGAAACATCGGCCGCCAGCTAAAGCGGTTCCTCTCATCATTGGCGACCTGGCGCAGCTTTCCCAGGTGGCCGCCACGGTGCCGTCGCCGGCTGAGCAACTCATACGTGCCTTGTGGCCCGGGCCTTTGACGCTCTTGTTTGAGCCGCATGACTGTGTACCGGCACGGCTCCGTGGCGACAGTACCCGTATTGGCGTGCGCTGGCCAGCCGCAGCGATTGGTCAGCAGCTTGCGCTTGCGTTGGGACGATGTATTACGGCGTCGAGTGCCAATCTCTCCGGGGGTGAGGCCGCGCTCTCGGCCGCAGAAGTGGCGGCGTGTCTGACGCCAGGGGTCGATCTGATTCTCGATGGTGGCACCGCGTCAAGCGCCGACGTGTCGACCGTACTTGATGTGACGGTCGATCCGCCGGCGGTGCTCAGGGCTGGACGAATCTCGGTACAGATGCTGGAGGCGGTCCTGGGAGCCGGTCGTGTGCGGCCCTTGGCACAGATGTCCGACGTGTTGCAGCGATAAGCCAGTGCGGGACAAACCGAATTTTTATGTTTTAATCCTGATACGAGGTGCAGAAAGAGGGTTGACAGCAGAGGGGCCAACTCGTATACTGTAGCATGCCCTGCTTCAGACGCCCCCATGTATATAGGTTGCTCCAACGTTCTCTGCTTTACATAGCTAAGTTACCCTTCTGACGTAGGCTGTTTTGCACAAGCGGCTTTTCCTGCTGAGACCTGTATGGAGGAAGAGCCATAGCTCTCTGATACAGCATTGTCTCTCTCACATGACGCAACCAAATCTCGACGCACCTTGAGGCCGGCAGATCAGGCTAGCCTCGCACATTTATGGTCTCCCATGGTACTGACGCTGCAAGGTCATATATGGCTCCCCGGAGTTCCATGTCTTTGTCGAAATAAGCTGCATGTATCTTATCGCTACTCTGGCATGGCGAAACAGCCGTCTGCCGCTGTTTTGGGCTAATGTGTAGAGATGTCGCCCTTCCCGACCCATCCGGTTGATGGCCCCACGGTATGGTATGTATTGGGGGCATGAGCAGTCAGCCGCACCATTGGCTTGTGGACACCGGCTCTACGCCTGTAAACGGCTCCGGGGAGGGCTCCGTAAAGCCGGCCCGGTGGCGTCAGATCGTGCAAACGTCCTGCCCTTGCTGCACGCACAGGCCGAATCGCAAGGCATAAGGAGACATCCCATCAATGCTCGATCGTATGACCTGCTGTCTTGTTTGACGCCGCTGACCGTTATGAGGCTGCTTTGCCGATAGTCTCATGCGTGGTGGACACGTTTGTACCCGCATCGTACGCGCGCCTGCAAGCGGGGGCGTCACGGGGATGCTTCTGCATGACGGAGGGCATATGACGGCCTGGAATCCCATGGTGTCCGTAACTTCTATCCTGCCTGCGCAGGCGCATGACAACCCCGGCGGCATTTGGGCGTCGTAAGGCCCGAGGGAGCGATTGTTGACATGGCTAAGGCTGACAAGGAGCTTTCCATTATGAATATCGTCGAACTGAAAGAGATGACTATCTCCGAGCTTTCCGAGGTGGCTAAAAAGCTGCATGTGAATGGCACAAGTGGCCTCCGCAAGCAAGAATTGATTTTTCGGATTTTGGAAGCGCAGACAGAAAAAAATGGCCTGATTTTCGGGGAAGGCGTCCTGGAAATTCTCCCGGATGGTTTTGGCTTTTTGCGCTCGCCGAGTTATAACTATTTGCCCGGGCCGGATGACATCTACGTGTCGCCGTCCCAGATCCGCCGCTTCGATCTGCATACGGGCGATACGATTTCCGGGCAAGTACGGCCCCCCAAAGAGAGCGAGCGTTATTTTGCCTTGCTCAAAGTCGAGGCCATTAACTTTGAAAATCCGGATCAGGCCAAGGACAAAATTCTTTTTGACAACTTGACGCCGCTCTATCCTGACGAACGCGTCCATCTCGAAACCAAAAGTGGCGACCCCTCAACGCGCATCATGGATCTCCTGACCCCAATTGGCAAGGGCCAACGCGGTCTGATCGTGGCGCCGCCGCGCACGGGCAAAACCATGCTGCTGCAATCGATTGCCCACAGCGTAACGCAGAATCATCCCGAGGTGATTCTGATCGTGTTGCTCATTGACGAACGCCCAGAGGAAGTGACCGATATGCAGCGTTCGGTCAAGGGCGAGGTTGTGAGTTCGACGTTTGATGAGCCGGCGTCGCGACATGTGCAAGTGGCGGAGATGGTGATCGAAAAAGCCAAGCGCCTGGTGGAGCACAAACGCGATGTGGTCATCTTGCTTGATAGCATTACGCGCTTGGCTCGGGCCTATAACACGATCGTGCCGCCGAGTGGCAAGGTGCTCTCGGGTGGTGTGGATTCCAATGCCTTGCAGAAGCCGAAGCGGTTTTTCGGCGCGGCGCGCAATATTGAGGAAGGCGGCAGTCTCACCATTATTGCGACGGCGCTAGTCGACACGGGCAGCCGTATGGATGAAGTGATCTTTGAAGAGTTCAAAGGCACGGGGAATTTGGAAATCCATCTCGATCGCCGCCTCGTGGATAAACGGGTCTTCCCGGCGATTGATGTCAATCGCTCCGGCACCCGGAAAGAGGAACTCCTGCTCAACGATCACGAACTGAATCGGGTCTGGGTCTTGCGGAAGGTTCTCAATCCCTTGAGTACCGTGGATAGCATGGAGTTGCTGATCGAGAAGATTAAAGAAACGCAAACCAATACCGACTTCCTCGCCTCGATGAATAGCTAAGCCTTGCACCGCCGTCCTGGCCTGGGGCTGTGATGAGTGGTTGTGACAAGGTTATGCCTATGTTACCTTCAATAGCTTTGGCTTGCCAGTAGACCGTAGGAGACCCTCATGAAAACTGAAATCCATCCCGAGTATGTCGAGACGACCATTGCCTGTGCTTGTGGCGAAATGGTGCAGACGCGATCAACTGTTTCTGACTTGCGGGTCGCGATTTGCTCGAAATGCCATCCGTTCTTTACCGGTCGGCAGAAGTTAGTGGACACTGCCGGCCGTGTGGAGAAATTCCGGCGCAAATATGGTCAAACGACTAAGGACTAACCATGCAGCCCGATAGCCGGATGGCTCTTTATGTTTGAACAGTTGGATACAGCGGTCAAACGCTACGAGGAGTTGACACAGCTCTTAGGGGCGCCGGAGGTGTTGACCGATCCGGAGGCGCTGCGGCAGCACGCCAAAGAGCAAGCGGATCTGCGGCCTGTTGTCTTGATGTACCAGGAATATTGTAAGGCACGCGACGACCTGCGAGACCATGAAGAGCTGCTCGCCAACGAAGCCCTGGAGACGGATTTTGCCGACTTGGTGCGCGAGGAGGTCGGCACGCTCCGGGAGCGCCTGGAGACGCTTGAACAGCAGCTGCGTCTCGCCTTGATTCCCCATGATCCCCATGATGCACGTGGCGCCATTTTGGAAATCCGTGCTGGTACCGGTGGCGATGAAGCCGCGCTCTTTGCAGCCGACTTGTTTCGCATGTACACTCGGTATGTGGAGTCGCAACGTTGGCGTCTCGACATCTTGAGTTCGAGCCCGACCGAAACGGGAGGGCTGAAGGAAATTATTGCCGCGATTGATGGCAAAGATGTCTACAGCAAATTAAAATTCGAAAGTGGGACGCACCGTGTGCAGCGCGTGCCGGTGACGGAAGCCCAGGGCCGTATTCATACCTCGGCGGTCACGGTGGCGATTCTGCCAGAGGCAGAGGATGTCGACGTGGATATCGATCCTGCCGATTTACGCATTGATGTCTTTCGCTCGTCGGGGCCGGGCGGCCAGAGCGTTAACACGACCGATTCGGCTGTACGCATCACGTACGAGCCGAAAGACCGCAAAGACCTGCGCATTGTCGTCACGTGCCAGGACGAAAAATCGCAGCACAAAAACCGTGCCAAAGCCATGCAGGTCTTGCGCGCCCGTCTGCTCGACACCCTGCAGAGCGAGCAACAGGCGCAGGTGTCGGAACAGCGCCGGGCGCAGGTCGGCAGTGGCGATCGCAGCGAGCGTATCCGCACCTATAACTTTCCGCAGGGTCGGGTCACAGACCATCGCATTAATTTAACGCTCTACAAGCTGGAGCAGATCATACAAGGGGCTCTGGAAGAGCTGATCCAGGCCTTATCATTGGCTGATCAGGCGGCAAAACTGCAGGCTGTGGGGGGATGATCCGGACCATTGGTGCGGCCTTACGTCAGGCCACACATTGTCTGGAGCGCGGCGGCATAGCTGAACCGCGTGCCGCCGCGGAAGTTCTACTTGCCGACATGCTTGCGATATCCCGGCCGTCTCTCTATCTTGACACTTCCCATACCTTGAGCGCTTCTCAGAGCGAGACCTATGCGGCTCGCATCCGACGCCGGCTGCAAGGGAAGCCGGTCCAATACATTACGGGCGCACAGGAATTTTGGTCGTTAACGTTTACGGTCAATCCGCACGTCCTGATACCGCGCCCGGAAACCGAGTTGCTCGTTGAAAACGGTGTACGGCTCATGCGCCAAGCGGGGCCCGGCCTTGCCTCCGGGTATCTGCTCGACGTGGGTGCCGGCAGTGGTAATGTCGCCATTAGCCTAGCCCACACGCTGGTGCCGTGTCACGTCTGGGGCATTGACATCTCGATGTCAGCCTTGCGCACGGCGCGGGACAATGCCCAGCGCCTTGGGGTAGCGGGTCGTGTCACGTGGGTGCAGGGAGATCTCACCGCGCCGCTGCGGCAGGCGCCTCGCTTCGCTCTGTGCGCCAGTAATCTGCCCTATGTCACGACGGCTGAGTGGGAGGATTTGCCACGTGACATCAAGGCTTACGAGCCGTCACTGGCCCTGTGCGGCGGCGGGGACGGGCTTGAGCTGATCCGCCGTCTCATCGCGGCTGCTCCACAGGTGCTGGCGCCGGGGGGGGCCCTCTTGTTAGAAGTCGGGTGGCAACAAGCCGCAGCTGTGCAATCTCTCCTCCGACAGCGGCGGCAATTTCGGGATATCGGCGTCTATCAGGATTTTGCTGGTATCGACCGGGTGGTGTGGGCCCGCATGTGGTAAGGGGATAGAGGGAGGAGCCAGGTGTGCAACGGATCGTCATTCGCGGCGGGGAAGCTTTAAGCGGCCGGGTCGAGATTAGTGGAGCCAAAAATGCGGCGTTGCCAATCATGGCTGCGTCCTTGCTAACGGATGGCCGATGTGATATTACCAATGTACCGGACTTGGGAGATATCCGCACGTTTAGCACCTTGCTGCGACAACTCGGGGTGCAGGTGCAATCGGTCGGCAAGGGGAGCCTGCGGTTGCAGGCTCAGGCGTTATCGAGTTGGGAAGCGCCGTATGAGCTGGTCAAGACGATGCGCGCCTCGGTTTTGGTCTTGGGGCCGTTGGTCGCACGCTACGGGCGGGCTCGGGTCTCGATGCCAGGTGGCTGTGCGATTGGCGCCCGGCCGATCGATCAACATCTTGCCGGCATGCATGCGTTGGGTGCAGAAGTGGAGTTGGAGCATGGCTACGTCTGTGCGCATGCCAAACGTCTGCGCGGTGCGAATATTGAGCCGCAGATACCGACGGTGACCGGCACGGAAAATCTCATGATGGCGGCTGCGCTGGCAGACGGGCAAAGTCGTATTTACCCCGCTGCGCGCGAGCCGGAGATTGTCTGCTTGGCGGAGGTCTTGAATCAGATGGGGGCCTGTGTACGCGGCGCCGGTACGGATACCATCGAGATCGAGGGGGTGTCGACGCTGCAGCCCTTTCACCAGACGGTGGTTCCGGATCGTATTGAAGCTGGCACGTTTGCGGTGGCGGTGGCGATTACCGGCGGGTGTGTGGAGGTGGCGAACTGTCGTCCCGCGCATTTGACCGCTGTGCTGGCGACGTTACGTGCAGCTGGGGTGCAGGTTGACGAAAAGGACCACGCCTTGCAGGTTGTCGGGCCGCCGTCATTGCGGGCGATTCGATTCCGCACGGCGCCGCATCCGGGGATCCCAACTGATATGCAGGCGCAGCTCATGGCGTTGACAGCGCTAGCGCAGGGGACCAGTACGATCGCGGAAACGGTGTTTGAGAATCGGCTCATGCATGTGGCGGAGCTACGGCGCTTGGGGGCGCGGATTGCGGTGCGCGGCCATGTCGCCCGGGTGCACGGGCAGCCGAGCCTGAGTGGCGCCGAGGTGATGGCAACGGACCTGCGGGCCTCGGCATGTTTGGTTGTTGCCGGTCTCGCCGCGCAGGGGCAAACGGTCATTTCACGAGTGTATCACCTGGACCGGGGCTATGAGCACATTGAGAACAAATTGGCAGCGTTGGGGGCACGGATATGGCGGGAGGGGTAGCTGAGGACATCATCATCGCATTGCCCAAGGGCCGCACGTTGCCGGGTGCGCTGGCGTTATTGAAAAAGGTGGGCTTCGATTGTGAAGCGCTGGCGCATGAGAGCCGGAAGCTCATCATGCATGTTCCCGAACGGCACGTGCGCTTTTTGCTCCTGCGCGGGACGGATATCCCGACGTACGTCGAGTATGGCGCGGCGGACATGGGTATTGTGGGTAAAGATGTTTTACTCGAACAGCTCAAAGATATCTATGAACCCCTTGACCTCCAGTTCGGCGCCTGCCGGTTAGTGGTGGCCCGGCCGCAGGAGCGGCGGCGGCCCACGGATGGCGTGAGCTGGTCGCATATCAAAGTGGCAACGAAATATCCGCGATTGGCCGAGGAGCATTTTACCAAGAAGGGTGTGCAGGTCGAACTCATCTACTTGGGCGGCTCTGTGGAACTGGCGCCGTTGGTCGGGCTGAGCGACTATGTGGTCGACTTGGTGCAAACCGGCCGCACCTTGCGGGAAAATGGCTTGGTCGAAGTGGAAGAAATCATGCGGTCGACGGCTCGTCTGGTGGTGAATCGGGCAAGCCAGAAGACCAAATATGAGCCGATTATGCACCTCATTCATCACATGCGGGCATATTTGAGCTAATGAGGGGGTTTATGAAACGCCGCAGTCATATCCAACGCCGGACGGCGGAAACCGATATTACCGTGTCGCTCGATCTCGATGGAAGCGGCCTCTATACCGTGCACACCGGTGTACCCTTTCTGGATCATATGTTGAGCATGGTCGCACGTCATGGCTTTGTCGATTTGGAGGTGCAGGCCGCCGGCGACTTGGAGGTGGACTATCACCACACGGTGGAGGATATGGGCATTTGTCTTGGACAAGCATGGCATGAGGCCATGGGCGTGAAGCAAGGGATGCGGCGTTACGCCTCGGCCAGTGTGCCGTTAGAAGAGACGTTGGCATCCGCGGTGGTTGATTTCTGCGACCGGCCGTACTTGGTGTACAACGCTGATATCCCGCCTGGCCGTATCGGGACCTTTGACGTGGAATTGGTGGAGACGTTTTTTCTCGGTTTTGCCAGTCATTGCCGGGCGACGCTGCATCTCAACCTGCACTATGGCCGCAATCGCCATCATATTGCCGAGGCACTCTTCAAAGCCTTCAGCCGTGCTGCCGATGAGGCGACACAGCTCGACTCACGCCTGGCTGGTCTCCTGACGACGAAGAATGCGTTCGGCTAAGGACTGCGCACCGCAAATTTTGAAAAGCTGTCAGCTGTCAGCGTTTTAGCTTATTGCTAATAACTTTATGGTGCCCTTTTTAAGGAGAGGAGCGGGTGCAGATTATTCCCGCCATCGATATTCGCGATGGCAAATGCGTGCGGTTACTCCAAGGGCAGGCGGCGCAACCAACCGTCTACGGCGATGATCCGGTTGTCATAGCGCGCCGCTGGGTCAACGCTGGGGCCGACTTGCTCCACGTCGTCGATCTCGATGGCGCATTTGCCGGGCAGGCGCAAAATTTTGCCGTCATTCAACGCCTGCTGCAGGCGATCCCGGTCCCGGTGCAATTGGGTGGTGGGCTGCGGGATGTGATGGCCATACAAGCTGCTGTGGACGCTGGGGTACACCGTGTGGTGCTAGGGACCTCCGCTCTGGAGCACTGGGAGATGTTTGTCGAGGCCACGGAGCGCTTTCCCGGTCAGATTTGTGTCGGTATTGATAGCCGCGATGGTAAGGTTGCCGTGCGGGGCTGGCAGACGGTTTCGGAAGTCGACACCCTTCCATTTGCACGCCGCGTGGCCGCTGCCGGTGTGGCCGCGATTATTTATACGGATATTGCCCGCGATGGGATGTTACAGGGGCCCAATATCCCCGGTATCACGTCTGTCGCGCAAACCGTCGATGTCCCGGTCATTGCCTCCGGTGGTGTCGCATCGCTCGACAATTTGCAGCGCTTGGCGGGCTTGCAGCCATGCGGGGTGTGTGCGGTGATCGTCGGCAAGGCATTGTATGAAGGTTGCTTTACCTATCAGCAAGCCTGTGCCGCCGTGCAACAAGCGTGAGGTGCCGGGTGAACGAAACGATACGTACCGAAAGCCAATTACAGATATATTTTTCTCTGAAGCTATGTAGAAAGGTCATCCTGTCCAGGTATGTATCATCTCCCATAGTGAAAATAGGAATATGTCATGGTGGACCTACTTGCCGATATCCGGTTCGGCTCTGATGGTCTCGTGCCAGCCATTGTGCAAGATGCGAGTGATGGAACCGTCCTGATGTTGGCTTACATGAACCGGGAGGCTCTGCAGCTTACCCTGCAAACTGGGTACATGCACTTTTGGAGCCGATCCCGGCAACGGTTGTGGCAAAAGGGAGAGGAATCTGGTAACGTCCAGCGTGTCGTCGGTGTGGGCTACGACTGTGATGGCGACACGCTCCTGGTGCGGGCGGAACAGCACAATGTTGCCTGTCACACGGGACAGCGCTCCTGTTTTTTTCGGTCCCTGCCCGTCGTGGCGCCGGCTGTATCCCCGGAGTCCGGCGACCCAGCGCCGCCGCCTTTGCCCGAGATGCTCGATGCGTTGTACGAACTTATTTTACTGCGCCGTGATGCCGGCGATAAGACGTCGTATGTGCAACGCTTATTTCAACGCGGCGCAGATGTCATGTGTAAAAAGGTCGCAGAGGAAGCCGCCGAAGTCCTACTGGCGAGTAAAAATGATAGCGCTGACGAGCTTGTGTACGAAATGGCCGATCTGTGGTTCCATACGTTAGTCCTGCTCGGCTCCCACAACATCCACCCGCATGAGGTATTACGCGAGCTGCAACGGCGCTTTCAGCGCCCGGGAGGTGGTAAGGACGCCCCCGCTGGGCCCCGGACTGCTTCTCGGCCCGATGCCGCCGCGAGGTAAGGCCGTCTACGTTATGCCCGTGCGTTGCTTGCACTTATGTCCCTAACGCTTTATAATAGCCGGTTATGCTTACATTCTTATTCTTGACCAAGTGTGAAGATGATACGCCCCGGTAGATAAGTGTATCATCGTGCCGAGCCGAAGCGGGAAGCGTGTGTTAGAAAGGAGCGATGCAGGTATGCCGTCCATTAAAGTGCGTGAGAGCGAGCCGTTTGAGAATGCCCTGCGACGTTTCAAAAAACAGTGTGAGAAAGCCGGGGTTTTGTCGGAAGTTCGCCGGCGTGAATATTACGAAAAGCCCAGTGTGAAGCGGAAGCGCAAGATTATTGCCGCGAAGAAAAAAGCTGCTAAGGCCCGGTAGCTGCTCGAACTCTGATCCTGCTCTCGGGGTAGGCGTGTAGGCCGCAGTCGTTTTTCGTCGTGCTCTTGCACATTTAGCGCCAGCACCCATGTGGCATAGGACACGTGCATGAATGACCATACGGAAACGGTCCTGGACTACCCACGTATGATACGCACGCTTCAGGGCTATACCGTCACTCCAATGGGGAATGCTTTAGCGGCGCAACTTCATCCAGGCGCTGATGTCGACGCGTTGACGTTGCAGCACCGTGAGACATCGGAAATGGTGGAGCTGCTTGCTACCGATGATGCCCCTCTGCTTTCCGCCGTCGTTGACCTGCAGCCCTATCTCTCCATGACCTCCATTGATGGTTTCTACCTGGATGCGCCGCAACTGCTCGATATTGCGACCTGTCTTGACAGTATGCAGCGACTCCGGCGTTATGCGCAGGATGAGGCGCATCGGTCGCTATTGATCGGCCGGCGGCTCGCCCGTCTTGCCGACAGTGGTATCCTGCTGCGGCAGATCCGGAGTGCGATCGATGATCAAGGTTATGTCCGTGACCAAGCGAGTCCGGCCTTGCAGCAGGCGCGGCAGACGCTGCGACGCCTCCGAGACCGGGTGCAGCGGCGCCTGCAGAAAATGCTGATGGAGCATCGGGATGTGGTGCAGGATGCGATCATTACGATCCGCAATGATCGCTTTGTCATCCCGCTGAAGGCAGATTTCCGCCGCGCTCTGCGTGGCATTGTGCACGGTGAATCGTCCAGTGGCGCCACGGTGTATGTCGAGCCCGAGCCCATTGTCGATCTCAATAACCAGTTGCTTCATGCTCAGGCGGAGGAAGAGCGGGCCGTGCGCGACGTGTTGCGCCAACTCACGGCGCGGGTGGCGGTGCAACGTGTCGCCTTAGCGCAAGCGCAGCAGATCATGGGCGAGGTCGATTTTATCGTCGCCAAAGGGCGTCTGAGCGTGCACATGCAGGGGGCGGCGCCTCGTTTTACCTCGGCGTCGCGCCTCCAGCTCTTGGCGGCTCGGCATCCGCTGGTGGCTGAACCCGTGCCGATTGATGTGCAGGTGGAGCCGGAACGTCGGACGCTGGTGATAACTGGACCCAATACCGGGGGTAAGACTGCTATTTTAAAAACAGTGGGCTTGCTCGTTTTGATGGCGCAATCCGGCCTGCATATTCCGGCTAGCGCCGACAGTGTGCTGCCGACTTTTACCGAGGTGTTCGTCGATCTGGGAGATGAGCAGAGTTTACAACAAAACCTCAGCACGTTTTCCGCCCATCTCGCCAATATTTGCACCATGTTGCAACAGGTGTCGCCACGTTCATTGGTCCTGCTGGATGAACTCGGGGCGGGCACGGATCCGATGGAGGGGGGGCCGTTGGGCGTGGCGCTCTTGGAGAGTTTTCACCAGAGTCGCGCGACTACGCTGGTGACGACCCATCATAGTACGATTAAAACGTATGCCGTGGCCACGCCGCAGATTGCCTGCGCCGCCGTCGATTTTGATCTCGAGACGTTGCAGCCTCGCTATCGCCTAGTCTACGGCTTGCCTGGCCGCAGTCAGGCCTTTGATATTGCGGCCAAGCTCGGGGTCCCGCCATCGATTATTGCCCGGGCGCAACACGAAACGAGTCTGGCGCAGATACGCAGCGAGCAGTTGCTCCATGAGCTCGAAAACCACCGGCAGGAACTCGATAGCGAACGGCAGCGCTTGCAGTCGGAACGGGTGGGGATTGATCGCATGCAAGCTGAAGCACAGGAGCTGCTCGAACAGGCGAAAGCGGAGGATTACCGCATCCGCCAATCCCTCTACGCTGAGGGGCAGACTCTGCTGAAAAGTGTGCGGCAAGATCTCGACGCCACCCTAGCCACCCTGCGGCGTCAGGGGACCGAGCCGTCGAAGCTCCCCTTTCCGCAGGAGGCGTGGCAGCAGGCGGTGGAAGCCGTGACGTCATTCGCGGTGGAGCCTGTGGAAGATATACCGGCGAGCCCACCCCTGCGTGTCGGTGACCCGGTACGGGTGCGTGGGTTAAACGTGATCGGACGTGTGGTGACCGAAAGTACGGCCAATGGGCCGGTGCAGGTGGAAGCGGGCAATAAGATTTTCACCGTGGCTGCTGCCAGCCTGGAACGGGCTAGCGACCATGATGTGGCGGCCTCGGCGGCGTCTGCCCGCTCAAGGCGTGCCCGACGCCAGCGTCATACGTCTGACAAGCCGCTTGCGCCTGAGTTGCGCCTGCTCGGCTCGACGGTAGACGAAGCCCTGCCGCTGGTGGAGCAATACCTCGATCAGGCGGCGGTGCAGGGTATGCCACGTGTTCGTCTGATTCACGGCATTGGCAGCGGCCGCTTGCGAGACGCCATTACGGAGTTGTTACGGCGCCATCCGCTGGTACGGCGGTTCCACGCCGGCGATGTGGGTGGCGGTACGACGATTGTCGAACTCGAAGGGTAAGAGTTGTGAGCCAGCGTATTCCTGAAGAAACCATTCAGGAGGTGATGCACCGCGCTGACATCGTTGATGTCATTGGGGATTATGTATTACTGAAGCAACGCGGCGCCAATGCCAAGGGCCTCTGCCCGTTTCATCATGAAAAAACACCGTCGTTCACTGTCAGCTCCGCCAAGGGGCTTTTTTATTGCTTCGGATGCCAAGCCCGTGGCAACGTCGTACGTTTTTTGATGCTGTACGAGAGCCTGACATTTCCTGAAGCAGTCCGCTTGTTGGCCGATCGCTATGGGCTCCGGATTCCGGAATCGCGTTCGCCGCAGCGGGACTCAGAACTGCAGCAACTTTACCGGCTGCACCAGGCGGCGGCGGCGTTTTTTACGCAACAGCTCTTGCGTGATCCGGCGGCACAGGTCGTACGTGTGTATTGCCGGCAACGCCAGATGTCAAACGAGGTGATCGACCGCTTTGGCTTGGGGTATGCGCCCAATGCCTGGGAGGCATTGGGGCGTGAGATGCAGCGCCAGGGATTTAGCCAAGAACTCCTCGTCCGTAGCGGCCTTGTCATTGCTCGCGACCATCAGCGTGGGGCTTGTGATCGCTTCCGGCACCGCCTGATGTTTCCGATTGCGGACCGTCAAGGCCGGCCGGTGGCCTTTGGCGGGCGTTACCTGGAGGGAGCGGAGGCGACGCTGGCGCCGAAATATCTGAATTCTCCGAAAACCCCGATTTTTCAGAAAAATCGCACGCTCTACGGTTTTCACCTGGCCAAACCGTCCATACGCCAACAGGGACGTGCCCTCATCGTCGAAGGGTATACCGATGTCATGGCCTGTCATCGGCATGAGGTAACGCATGCGGTGGGTACGCTTGGCACGGCTTTGACCGATACCCATGTCGACATGCTCAAGGGCTTGACGAAGGACGTGGTGTTGGTGTTTGACGCGGATGCGGCCGGGGGTAAGGCTACGGAGCGGGGGATTGGGCTGTTTCTAGATGCCGGCATGCGCGTACACATCGTCGAACTCCCGGAGGGCGATGACCCGGATACGTTCTTGAGGCAACATACGGGCGCGGCTCTGCTGCGGCTGGTGCAGGAGGCGCAGACGTTCCTGGAGTATCTCGTGGCGCGCGCCAGACGGTTTTCCGATCTCCGCACGCCGACCGGCCGAGCCGATTGTGTCGCCCATATCTTGCCACTGCTCCGTAAAATCGACAATGAGGTGGAACGGTGGGGCTATGTGGCGCAGCTCGCGGAGTTCTTACGTATCCCCCCGGATGTCCTCCAGCGTGAGATGCGCTTGACGTCCGAACTGGCGCCGCCGATGCGGCGGACGGCGGCGCCCCGTGTGGCGCCGCCATCTCTGTCGACCCCTGGGCCGCAGGAGGAATATCTGCTCATTCAGGCGCTCTGCCATGACCTGAGCTGCTTCGAGCAGGTGCAGAGATACGTGACGGCTGAGGCGTTTCAAGATCCCACGCTGCGTGCGATCTTTACCATGCTGGAGCAGCGGGCTGCCCAGTGGCAAGAGACGGCATTCCCGCAAATTTTGCAAGAAGTGGAGGATCCTGCACAAGAGCAGATCTTGACCAAAATGGCCATGGAGCCGCTCAATGCCAGTGCCGAGGACCGTGAGCAGGCGTGGCAGGATTGTGTCAGACGCATGCGCCAACGGCATCGCAAAGCCCAGCGGCGGCGTCTGATGGAACAACTCGGCTCGGCTAGTGGGGAGCACGAGCGCGAGCTCCTGTCCGAGGTTCAGCGATTGCAACACGAGGAGGAGATGGGTTTACCAGTGTAGTCAGTGTGAAGTGACACAGAGGAGCTATTGTAGATAGCGACTTGCATGCGATCCCGAGGCATAGCGGTGCAGGTGGTTGGCACATCCGGATGTCAGAATGGTGTGGGGCGCATGCCAGTGTAGAGGTTTGATACACTTATGGCGACGAACGACAAGCGAACCGAAGTCAGACAGTTGATCTCTCGGGGGCAGGAAAAGGGCTATCTCACCTATGAAGAGATCCAGGATGTCCTGCCGTCCGATGTGGTGTCCCCTGAGCAGATTGATGATCTGATGCTGCTCTTTGGCGAGCTGGATATCGAACTCATCAGTGCCGACGGCCCTGCTGGGCGTACGTCCAGACCTTTCAAGAGCTCGCCGTCTGCTGGCTATACGGAGGAAGGACGGGTTTTCGACTTACCGGCGGATGCCATCGGTAAGACGGACGATCCGGTTCGCATGTACCTGCGTGAGATGGGGACGATTCCATTGCTGACGCGAGAGGGCGAAGTGGAAATTGCCCAGCGCATTGAAGAAGGCCAAAATGAAGTGGTGCAAGCCATCGTGTCACATCCCTTGGCGGTGCAGGAACTCCTGACCCTGGAGACGCGTGACTTCCCCGGAGCTCCGGAGTCGGCTGATGCGGTGGAGGTGGAGGAGGCGCTGCTGGAGGGGTCCACAGATGAGGGGGTGAGCCTACCCTCGACGGCCAGCATGGAGGAGATTATTGCTCGCTTACGAGACCTCTATAGCGAAGTCGCGGTCTTGCAGTCACAGACGAGTGACGATGAGGCCGCACGCGATGCGAAGGAATTCCTCCGAGAAGATAAAACGTTGCGCACCGGTATCGCGAAGCTGACGAAAGAGTTGAACCTGCGTCCGGAGATGGTGGAGCAGGTGATCGCTCGTCTCGATGCGATCTTAGAGCACATGCAGATGCATGAAGAACAGATCGTGCGGTTCTCTCTGCCGGGATTGCAACATCAAAACGGACATGCTCTGATGAGTTTTACCGTGCCGACACAGAGCCTGGCGACACGCAATGGACATGCCTCTACGGCCAACGGCTACCATGCACCCTGTGACATTTTGGAAGTCACGCAGGAGATGTTGTCCGACGTCCTGCGGCGTATCCGTTATGGCCAGCAAAAGGACCGCGAAGCCAAGCGGGAACTGGCAGAGGCCAATCTCCGCTTGGTCGTTAGCATTGCCAAAAAGTACACCAACCGGGGTCTGCATTTCCTCGATCTCATTCAGGAAGGCAATATCGGCCTGATGAAGGCCGTGGATAAATTCGAG
The DNA here is from genome assembly GCA_965178525.1 of uncultured bacterium. Taxonomy (GTDB): domain Bacteria; phylum Tectomicrobia; class Entotheonellia; order Entotheonellales; family Entotheonellaceae; genus CBCXVS01. Next base: position 18,674 of record CBCXVS010000019.1, read on the forward strand.
TATCGGCGGGGATACAAATTCAGCACCTATGCGACGTGGTGGATTCGGCAAGCGATTACCCGGGCCATCGCCGATCAGGCCCGGACGATTCGCATTCCGGTCCATATGATTGAGACGATTAATAAACTCGTCCGCACGACGCGACAATTGGTGCAGGAAGTCGGGCGGGAACCCACGCCTGAAGAGATCGCGGAACGCATGGAGTTACCGGTTGACAAGGTACGCAAGGTGCTCAAAATCGCCAAAGAACCGATTTCTCTGGAAACCCCGATTGGTGAGGAAAAGGATAGCCATCTGGGAGATTTCATTGAAGACAAAAAAATTGCATCACCTTCTGAATCGGTCATTCGGATGAATTTGAAGGAACAGACCCTGAAGGTGCTGCAAACGCTCACACCACGCGAGGAACGCGTGCTGCGGAAACGCTTTGGCATTGGGGTGGATACCGCCCATACGTTGGAAGAAGTCGGCCATGATTTTGATGTAACCCGGGAGCGTGTACGCCAAATCGAGGCCAAAGCGTTGCGGAAATTGCGTCATCCCAGCCGCAGCAAGCTCCTGCGGAGTTTCGTCGAAAGTGCATGAGGACCACACGATATACATGGCGCCGTTGCTTGACAGAAGGTCCGATTTTCAGTAGATTCAGACAGATTGTCATGGGCCCATAGCTCAGTTGGAAGAGCCACCGGCTCATAACCGGTTGGTCCCTGGTTCGAGGCCAGGTGGGCCCACCTTTTAACACACGACAGTCTGCTTCGCGTCGCTGCACCACAGACTGAGCACGAGGTATGAGCAGTGCGTGACGAGCTGCAATTATTGGCAAAGCTGCAACAGCTTGATAGCCTCCTAGATGCCCTGACGGATGAGCGCCAGAAACTTCCACAACAGTTGCAATCATATGAAGAGGCGTATGTTCTGGCGCGTGAAGAACTTGCCTCCATACACGCGGACATGGAACACGCGGAACGGCATCGCCGTGCGCTCGAACGTGAATTGGATCATGATCACGTACAGTTGGTCAAAACGCAAAGCCGCTTGCGGGAGGTAAAAACCAATAAGGAATATAGCGCCATTTTGTCTGAAATTGATGTCGGGCAACAACGTATTGCCAAGCTTGAAGATCAGGTGCTGGAGTTGATGGAAGCAGATGAGCAGCACCGACGCCTGTCTCACGACTATGAGCAACGTGTGCAGGAGACGTCGCAGGAATTGGAACAACAGGGGAAAAAGCTCGAAGAAGTCCAACAGGAGTTGGTCGAGCGGATTGCCGCACATGATACAGAGCGTCAACAGCTCGTGACACAGTTGAATGCCGACCTTTATGCCACGTACCAGCAGCTGGCGGGGCGGCAGAGCGGACCGGTAGCGGTGCAGATGCATGATGGCACGTGTGGAGGATGTCATCTACGCGTTCGCCCGCAATTGGTTTCGGAAATTAGACGACAAGAAACGCTTGTCACCTGTCCGCATTGTCAGCGGATACTGCTTTGGCCTGCCTAAGTGCTGCACACCGACAATTTTGAAGCGCTGTCAGCTATTAGCTAAAATAGAAGATGTAAGATGTCTTCTTCCAGCGTATTGGCTTATCGCTAAGATCTTTATCGTTCCCCTTTTGACGTCGGGCATTACTAAGTACCGAAACACAATTAAGTTTCTCTTTTTCTCCTGGAGAAATGTATAAAGGCAATTCTGTCCAGGTACTTAAGTTGTTCCTTTCCCCACTTGTTCCCACCACGACGCAGTTTAGCTGACACCGGGGTAAAGGAGATCAGATGATCGCTCTTCGCCGCCCAGGCGAGGGGAGGAAAGTCCGGGCTCCGCAGAGCAGGGTGCTGGATAACGTCCAGTGGGGGTAACCCTAAGGAAAGTGCCACAGAAAAGAAACCGCCAGGTACCCAGGGGGAACGGCGCACCGCTCCCTGGCGCATCCTGGTAAGGGTGAAACGGTGCGGTAAGAGCGCACCAGTCCCGGTGGTGACATCGGGAGCTCGGTAAACCCCACCCGGAGCAAGACCAAATAGGGAGGCGTTGCCACGATGTCCTGAGTGGGGCAAAGTGGGATAAGGGTTGCTCGTCCGATGCCTCCGGGTTAGGTCGCTTGAGGCATGCGGTAACGTATGTCCCAGAGGAATGATCATCGCCGTCTGCCTGGCGTGGACGGAACAGAACCCGGCTTATCGATCTGCTTTGCCCTGGTGTCGGCCAATCCTGCATACCGCAAATGCGTAACCCGTGGTTTGCTTTGATATCGCTGACCTTGCGGCGCTCAAACCGCCTGTGAACACCCACCGGCTTGTACGAGCATTGGTGGGCGTAACGCCTACTTGCACGAATTTGTCTTGGCTTGTCAGGCACACGCTACGGCCGCTCGAACGCGGCTTGTTCTGAGCGATTTCTTCCTCTCCTGAAACCGTGAACACAGGAAAATCGCGGCTTTCCTTTATATACTTTTTGACTTGACAGAGCCTGAGGCGCCACTTATAGTTTGAGAGGAAGTGGGAGGAAGTGGGAGGAAGTGGGATAGCTAAGCCTAGCGGTGGGGTATGGCGGCGTGTTGCTTGGGCAATACCACCTCAACCTGGATGATAAAGGACGGCTTAGCGTTCCGGCAGCCGTGCGTCATGCGTTGCGTGATAGTTATGCACCTGAAGATGCAACCCTGATCTTGACGAAATATTTCGAGCATTGCTTGGTGCTCTATCCCAAACCGGTCTGGCTCGAAATTGAAACGCAGTTGCTCAATCTTCCGAACGATCCGCCTTCCCGGGCCTTTCTGCGGCAGTTCTGTACCAGCGCACATGTCTGCAGCCTCGATCGCCAGGGACGGATCCTACTCCCCGCAGCGCTCCGGCAGTATGCTGGCATCGACGCCGGGGCTTTGCTGCTCGGGATGATGCGGAAACTGGAATTGTGGTCCCCAGCCCGCTGGGACGCATATGAAGCCAGCGCCAATGCGCAATTTGATACGAATGCGCACTTAATGGCGCTGCGGCTCTGAGGCGGAAGGCAATGGATGTAACGGCCTCGCTCCAGCATCATCCAGTCATGCGGCAAGAGATCTTGACATGGCTTTTGTGCCATGACCCTGCGGTCGTCGTTGATGGCACGTTGGGTGGCGGGGGGCATGCGCGGGCGTTTTTGCAAGCGCAGCCTGGGCCACAGTTGGTGATTGGCATCGACCGTGATCCTGCATCGATTGCGGCGGCGGCCGCATGGGGGCAGCCCTGGGACGTTCGGTTCGTGCCGGTGCATGGCGATTTTCGCGATCTTACGGTTCATCTTGGCCGCCTGGGCCATGCCTGTGTCGATGCCATCTTGCTGGATTTAGGCGTGTCGTCTTTCCAATTAGACACGGCAGCACGGGGCTTCGGTTTCTCTCAGGACGGCCCTCTGGATATGCGTATGGATACGACGCAAGACCATACCGCTTGTGCCTTGGTAAATCATGCGCCGGTCGAACATCTGCACACGATCTTTCGCACGCTGGGTGAGGAGAGGTGGGCCGGCCGCATTGCCCGGGCCATCGGGGTCGAGCGCCAACGCGCGCCGATTACCCGCACCCGGGCATTGGCCGATCTGGTGGCCCGCACGATTCCACGCCATGCCTGGCCCCCGGCCATCCATCCGGCCACGCGTGTGTTTCAAGCCTTGCGTCTCGCGGTCAATACGGAATTAGAAGCGCTGCAGGATACATTGCCGCAGGCCGTCGCCGCCTTGCGCCCGCAAGGGCGACTGGCTGTGCTCGCCTTTCATTCCCTGGAAGATCGGCTGGTCAAACGGTTTATGCAGCAAGAAGTGAAGGGATGTGTCTGTCCTCCGCGCTTTCCGCAGTGTGTCTGTGGCCGACAACCGCGTCTCACGGTGTTGACCCGCAAACCTGGTGTTCCTGCTGCCGATGAAGTGCAGACGAATCCCCGGAGTCGTAGTGCGCGCCTTCGGGTGTGTGAAAAACTGGACGTGGTGGAGGAGTGACCGATGACACACCCAAGACGCGCGGCCTCCACGACACCGGTACGGAACAGAGGAACGGGACGGGCTTCTAGCCCGCAGGCCCATAGCGTCCTGGTGCTGAGTACCGTGATGGTATTGCTCGCTATTTTGTTCTATCTCTGGCCACAAATGCGTCTGGTGGAACTCGGCTATCAGCAGAATGCATTGCGGACGCAACGTGCCCAAGCCCTGCAGCGCCAGAAGGAATTGCAAGTGGAACTCGCTTCCCTCAGCCGTCTCTCACGTATCGAACGGATAGCCGTGCAGAAACTCGGCATGAGATCGCCCAAACTTTCCCAGGTGGTCTACATACATGCGGGCTGGGAGATACGTGGCGTGGGGAACAAACGATGACAGGTATGAGAGGCGCACGGCCGTATGATCGCATCCGGCTGGCTTGTGTGGTGGGCCTGTTCGGTCTCGGTTTCCTTGGCATTCTGGTGCGTCTATGCGTCGTACAGGTCGCCGGCCATGCGTACTGGCGTACGGCGGCCACGCAGCAGCATACGCATCATACCACGTTGCAGCCGGAACGCGGCCGTGTTCTGGACCGGCACGGGCGGGTGCTGGCCACGAGTGTGCCGGTACCTTCTGTCTATGCAGTGCCGCGTGACATCACACAACCTGAGCTCATGGCGATTCCGCTTGCAGAGGTGTTGGACCTGCCGCGAGACACGATCCGACCCCGTCTGAACTCGCCGGCCTCATTCGTATGGTTGGCACGTCACGTGACGCCACAGACCGTCGCGCAGCTCCGCAAACTGCAGCTCGCCGGTGTCTATTTTGTGACGGAACCGCGCCGATATTATCCCAAGCACCACCTGGCCGGGCAATTGCTGGGGTTTGTCGGCATTGATGGCCAAGGTCTGGGGGGCTTAGAATATCGGTACAATCAGAAACTCACCGCGGCGCCACGTCGGGTACGTCTGCAACGCGATGCGAAAGGGCGTCACATGCGGCTAGCGGCTGAGGATACACCGGAACCGCCACGGGGGGCGGACCTCTATGTGACGCTGGATGAACGGCTGCAGCATGTGGCCGAACGCGAGATTGCCACACAAGCCAAAGACCTGAGCGCGCGGAGTGGGCTGGTCGTGATCATGCAACCCCATAGCGGGGATATTCTCGCCATGGCGGCGTATCCGTTTTTTAATCCGAATGCGTTTCAAGACGCCAGGCAACGGGTATGGCAGCGAAACCCCGGGGTGACCGATCTCATCGAACCCGGCTCCACGTTCAAGGCGATACTAGCGGCGGCTGTGCTCGAAGAGCAGATCATTCATCCCAGGGAACAGTTTTTTTGCGAAAATGGTCTGGTGCAGCGCGGCCGGCGGCGCTTACGCGATTACAAACCGCACGGCTATCTGAGCTTTGCCGACGTCTTTGCCTATTCCAGTAATATTGGCGCTGTGAAGATTGCCGAGCGTTTAACCTCTGATCAATTCTATGACTACATCCAGCGTTTTGGCTTCGGGGCCCGTACCCGTATCGACCTGCCTGGCGAGCATCACGGCCGGGTACGTCCGCCGCCGCAGTGGTCGGGATTTTCGCATGATTCGCTTGCCTTGGGCCAGGAGATTGCGGTGACGCCGATCCAGTTGACGCGGGCCTTTGCCGCCATTGCCAATGGCGGATGGCTCGTGCGACCACGGGTTGTCGCCCGTATGGCCCATCGGCACGGCTCCCAGACGGTTGTGCCGCACGAGCGGCGACGTATTCTCTCGCGTCAGACGACCGATCAACTCACCGCGATACTGACCGGGGTCGTCGCCCATGGAACGGGCCAGTCTGCAGCGGTGGAAGGCTATGCCGTTGCCGGCAAAACCGGGACGGCGCAGAAAGTCGACCCGGACACGAGGCGCTATAGTCATACGAAGGTATTGACGTCTTTCGTGGGCTACGTGCCGGCTGCGGATCCGCAGATCGTTGTCCTCGTCATGCTCGATGAACCCCAGCGCCAACGTTGGGGGAGTCAAGCTGCGGCGCCTGTCTTTCGACGGGTGGCGGAGCAATCCTTACATTATTTGCAGGTTCCGCCGTCGCGGGAACCGATAATGCCCCTACCAGTCACGCGGCCTCGGAAGGTGGTGCAACAGCGGCACGCGCATCGCGCCGCGCCGTCCCTCGCCTCCGACGTCGTCAGCGTGCTGGGAACCCATTAATGGAAGCACGGGAGTGATTGCTATGGTGTCACAACCATCCCGCCCGCTACAAGACCTTCTCGGTACCATACCTGCCCGTACGCTATTTGGCTCCTCTCGATGTCCTGTGCAGTGTGTTGTGGCCGACTCCCGCTACGTGGTTCCCGGTGCGTTGTTTGTGGCTGTGCGGGGGCAGCAAACGGATGGTCACCAATTCCTCCGTGACGCACTCGATAAGGGTGCGGCAGCCCTCGTCCTCGAGACCTTCCCGCTTGAGCTGGCGCCCCGGGTGCAGCGGGACGGACAGACTGTCATACAAGTGCCACAGAGTCGTCCGGCGCTGGCGTCCATTGCGGCGGCGTACTACGGCCATCCGACCGATACCCTCGCGCTGGTGGGCATTACCGGGACCAATGGCAAAACCACGACGTCGTATATTGTCGAATCGATGTTGCAGGCATCCGGCGCCTCCGTTGGAGTCATGGGTACGGTGGCGTATCGCTTCGCCGGGCAGCGCCAAGAGGCGCCGCAGACCACCCCCGATGCCATACTCCTGCAATCGCTCTGTGGGCAGATGCGGCAGGCGGGCGTCGACTATGCGGTCATGGAAGTGTCGAGCCACGCCCTGGACCAGGACCGTGTGACCGGGTGCAAGTTTGCGGTGTGTGTCTTTACTAACCTGAGCCGCGATCACTATGATTATCATGGCTCAGAGGAGGCCTATTTTGCCGCGAAGCGGCGTCTGTTTACCGACCTGCCAGGGCAGTGGCACGTGCTCAATCTCGACGATCCGTATGGCCGCCGATTGCTGCACACCTCGCGTGCGCGCGTGTTAACCTATGGCTTTGACCGTGAGGCCATGCTCAGGCCCCAGGCGGTTGAGCATGGCCTGGATGGCATTCGGTTTACCCTGCCAACGACCCAAGGCCTCTTGGAGATACGTTCCGCCTTGGTTGGCCGTCACAATGTGTATAACCTCCTCGCCGGCATCGGCTCGGCTCTGGCCTTGAACCTGGATGCCGCGGCCATCACCCAGGGCATTGCCCAACTGACCCAGGTGCCCGGACGTCTGGAGCGGGTCGATCAGGGGCAGGATTTCCATGTTTTTGTGGATTATGCCCATACGCCAGATGCCCTGGAGCAAGTGCTCCGCCTGGTGCGGGCCGAAACTTCGGGCCGATTTATCTCGGTGTTTGGCTGTGGCGGGGATCGTGATCCGGGAAAGCGTCCTCTCATGGGAAGGGTGGCCACCACGCTGTGCGATTATACGATCATTACGTCGGATAATCCGCGCTCGGAGGCGCCGCAGCACATCATTGCGGACATCGTGGCGGGCGTGAATGGGTCGCGTCCCTACACGACGATTGCGGACCGTCACGAGGCCATTACGTCGGCCATTGCCATGGCGCAACCACAAGACACGATCGTCATTGCCGGTAAGGGCCATGAAGATTATCAAATCATCGGGCAGACGCGCCGCCATTTCGACGACCGGGAAGTCGCATGCGAGGCGCTGCGCCATCGACAATGAGATGTTATGCCTTCCTGGAGTGTAGCTGAACTCGTGCAGCAGACCAGTGGCGCCCTGTTACAAGGGGATGCGCAACGCCAGGTACAAGGTGTGAGTACGGATTCGCGCCATGTCCAAGCCGCCGAGCTGTTTGTCGCCTTGCGGGGCGAGCGCTTCGACGGTCATGATTTTGTCGCCGTCGCCGTGCAACAGGGCGCGGCCGCGGTTGTGGTCTCCGATGCCGCGGTCCTCTCGACCTTTGGGACCCCGGCCCCGGCGGTCATCCACGTGCCCGATACGCTGCAGGCCCTGCACGCCTTGGCGCGGGCGCAGCGTCAGTTCTTTCAGGGCACGATCGTGGCCATTACCGGTAGCAACGGCAAAACCACGGTGAAAGAGATGACCGCAGCGGTGTTGCAGCAACGCTTCACCACCTTTCGGTCGCCAGGCAATCTCAACAACCATATCGGGCTGCCGCTCGCCTTCTTACGCATGCCGCCAGAGACCGAAGTGGCGGTGTGCGAGATGGGCATGAATCATCTCGGCGAGATCCAACACCTCTGCACGATCGCCCAGCCGCATATCGGCGTGGTGACAAATATCGCCCTGGCCCATGTCGGATACCTCGGGTCGATCGAACACATTCAACAGGCTAAAGGCGAGCTCATCGACGCCCTCGATGCGGATGGCGTGGCCATTCTCAATGCTGATGATCCCCGCACCCAGGCCTTGGGGCCCCGCGCCGCTGGCCGGGTGATCACCTTTGGCACGCGCCCGGAAGCGATGATTCGCGGCCGGGTGGGCGCTGACCGGGGCTTGGGCGGCGTGTCATGTGAGATCGAGATCGAGGGCACGGCCTGGGCGATCCGTCTTCCCCTTCTGGGCGTGCATAACGTCATGAATGCGCTGGCCGCGGCCGCGGTGGGCGTCGCCTTGGGGCTGCCGGGCGCCGATATCGCGGCTGGCTTGGAACGCTATCCGGGCATGGATGGGCGCATGGCGATTCGCCGTGGCCGTGAGAATGTGACGCTGATCGATGATACGTACAATGCCAATCCCCATTCCATGCGGGCGGCGCTGCACTGTCTCGCCCATGTTCCCGCGGCAGGTCGGCGCCTGGCAGTGCTGGGCGATATGTTGGAACTGGGCGACGCGGCTCCGGCCCTGCACCGTGAGATCGGGGCCTTTGCCGCGCACTGCGGGGTGGATCATCTCATGGTTCTGGGCGTATTGGCCCGTGATATGGCCGAGGGCGCGCGGTCGGCTGGCATGACCCCCGCGTCTATTCACTATGCAGAGACCCAGGCGGACGCCGGTGTGATGTTGGCGCGCCTCCTGGGTCCCGGCGATATCATTTTGCTGAAGGGCTCGCGCGGCATGGGGATGGAACGCCTAGTCGAGACACTGGCGGTTGATGCAAAGGCAACGTGATGTTTTATCACTTATTTTATCCCCTCTATCAAACCGTCTCGGCGTTCAACGTGTTCCGCTACGTCACCTTCCGCACCGCCTATGCCGCTCTGACCGCCCTCTTGATCAGCATGATCCTCGCCCCGGCCGTGATTCGGCTGTTGCAGCGCCGTCAAATCGGCCAGATGATCCGTACGGCGGGACCCCAGTCGCATGTCGCCAAAGCCGGCACCCCCACCATGGGGGGCTTGCTCATCCTCGGGTCTATGCTCGTGGCCACCCTGCTCTGGGCCAATCTGACGCTATCGATGCTGTGGCTGGCTTTGCTGTCGACCTTAGCCTTTGGCGCCATTGGATTCTGGGATGATTATCTCAAAACCGCACGGGCGAGCCATACCGGGCTGCGGGTGGCGTACAAACTCAGCGCCGAGATTGCCGTGGCCGCCGGGGTCGCCGGCTTGCTCTATGCCTGGGCCGAGCCGGCCGAGACGGCGACGCGTTTGAGCGTCCCGTTTTTCAAAGCGGTGGCGCCCGACCTGGGCCTCTGGTACGTCCCCTTTGCCGTCTTCGTCATGGTCGGCACGAGCAATGCCGTCAACCTCACCGATGGCCTCGATGGCTTGGCCATCGGGCCGATCATCATTGCCACCTTTGCCTATGCCGGGATTGCCTATGTGGCGGGCCACTTGGTCTTCGCGGACTATTTGAATATCCTCTATGTCCGCGGCGCTGGGGAAGTGGCGGTGTTTTGTGGTGCGGTTCTGGGGGCTAGTCTAGGCTTTCTGTGGTTCAATGCCTATCCGGCGCAAGTGTTTATGGGAGATGTGGGATCGCTGGCGCTGGGCGGCGCCCTGGGCACGGTCGCCGTCATTGCCAAGCATGAGCTGTTGCTGCTGCTCATTGGCGGCTTGTTCGTGATTGAAACCCTCTCGGTCATCGTGCAGGTCGCGTCCTTCAAGCTCACCGGCAAGCGGGTGTTCCGCATGGCGCCATTGCATCATCATTTTGAGGAGAAGGGGTGGCAAGAGCCGAAGGTGATTGTGCGGTTTTGGATTATCGCCATCGTGCTGGCCCTTCTCAGTCTCAGTACGTTGAAACTACGGTAAGTCCTATGGGGACAGCGCGGCGGACAGACGCGATGCTGTTAGCGGTAACGCTTCTTTTAGTGACCTTCGGACTCGCCATGGTCTATAGCGCCAGTGCGGTGGTCGCCCATGAGCGCTACCACGACTCGCTCTATTTCCTCAAGCGCCAGATGGTGTGGGCAGTACTAGGCCTCCTGTTGATGTGGGCTGCGCGCTATGTGCCCTATCGCGTGCACCGGCGGCTCGTGTGGCCCCTCCTGGTGGGGACGCTGATCGCCTTGATACTGGTCTTTGTGCCGAGCCTGAGCAAAGAGGTGGGCGGGGCGCGCCGCTGGCTCACGCTCGGTCTGTTGTCACTGCAACCGTCCGAATTGGCCAAGTATGTGCTGATTGTCTACGTCGCGTGGATGTGCGCCAGCCAGCAGGAGCCTCAACAGCAAGCGCATTATGGTCTGCATCTCGGCATTTTGGGCCTGTTTTGTGTCTTGATTGGCCTGCAGCCGGATTTCGGTACGGCGGTGGTATTGGCGGCCGCCGTGGGGCTGCAACTGCTGATCGCGGGCCTTCCACGGCTTTACTTGGTATTCGGTCTTGCCACTGGGCTCGTCGGTGTGATCTGGGGAATTGTCTATGAGCCCTACCGCCTCCGCCGATTGATGAATTTTCTGCATCCGTGGGATGATCCCCAAGGCGGTGGCTACCAGGCCATTCAGTCCTTGCTCGCTCTTGGCAGTGGGGGGCTTTTCGGGACGGGCCTGGGGCGGAGTCAGCAGAAGCTGTTTTATCTCCCGGAGGCCCATACGGACTTCATCTTTGCCGTGATTGGAGAGGAACTGGGCTTTCTCGGTACGACGGGCCTTGTCCTGCTGTTCGGACTGCTGCTCTGGCGTGTTCTGCGTATTGCCTTGCTCTGTCGGGAGCCGTTCGGAACGCTGCTGGGTTTGGGTGTGTTTATGATGTTGGCCTTACAGATCCTGATGAATCTGGGCGTGGTGATTGGCTTATTGCCGACCAAGGGGCTGCCGCTACCATTCATTAGTCTGGGTGGCTCCAACCTGATGGTGTCCTTGCTGGCGATCGGCACCATGTTGAACATGGCGCAGGCGGACGCCGGCGGCTCCCTGCATGCTGGAGCCAGGAGGCGGGCATAAGTGGCAGCACTCCGGGTTGTTCTGGCGGGCGGCGGTACAGGCGGTCATCTCTATCCGGCGATTGCCCTTGCCCAGCGGTTGCAGGAGCGGTGTCCGAAGGCTGAGGTGACTTTCCTCGGACTTGCGGGCGGTATGGAGGAGCAGCTCATCCCACGTGAGGGTTTTCCCTTGCATACCCTGTCGGTCCTGCCCTTCAAGGGCCAGTCGCGTCTGGCGCAGTTGCAAGCGTTGGCGGCGTTTGGCGGCGGGACGTGGCAGGCCGTGCGGGTGCTACGCCGTCAGCGGCCGCATCTCGTCATTGGCTCCGGTGGCTATGTCATGGGACCGGCGATGCTGGCGGCCGCCATGCTACGGCGGCCACGGGTGATGATGGAACAAAATGTGGTGCCGGGCCTGACCGTGCGGACCATGGCCCGTTTCGCCCAGGTGGTATTTACGGCGTTTCCGGAAACCCAGGGGTATTTGCCCGGACGGTGCGTTGAATGTACAGGGATTCCGATTCGACAGGACATTTGTGATGGGATGACGAATGCAACAGCGATAGGCGATGATGTCTTACATCTCATGGTGGTTGGTGGCAGTCAAGGCGCGCATCGGATCAACCAGGCGATGGTCGAGGCAGTACCGTTTTTCAAAGAACTGCAGGGGCGCATTCGGGTCGTGCATCAAACCGGAGAAGCCGATTTTGTCGAGGTCGAATGCGCCTATCGAGAGGCGGCATTGGAGATTGACGTGCAGCCCTTTCTATACGATATTGCAGCACGCTACCACTGGGCGCATCTCGTTGTCTGCCGGGCCGGGGCCAGCACCCTCGCCGAACTCACCGCATGTGGCAAGCCCGCTATGTTGGTGCCCTATCCGTATGCGGCGGACAATCATCAGTACCACAATGCCATGGTCCTGCAGCGCCACGGTGCTGCGCAGGTCATCCTAGACGCAGAGCTGACTGGCGTCCGGCTTACGGAGGCCGTACGGCCATGGGTGGGACATGCAGCAGGCCTTGGGCCGCAGGCCGAGCGGAGTCGGCAGTTGGGCAATCCACACGCCGCCGATGCCATTGTATCGTCATGCCTGCGGCTACTGGGGGAAGCGACCGACTAGGGAAGAGCACGTATGCGCAAGACCCAACACATTCACTTGGTTGGCATTGGCGGTATCGGCATGAGCGGCATTGCCGAAGTGTTGTTGAATTTAGGCTATACCGTCAGTGGCTCCGATCTGGCGCTGTCCGAGGTTACCCAGCGTTTGCAACAGCAGGGCGCGACCGTGTTCCAGGGCCACGCGGCCTCGCAGGTGCAGGGCGCCGACGTCGTGGTGACGTCGTCCGCCGTCAGCTCGGGCAATCGTGAAGTGGTGACGGCGCGGCAGTTACGCATCCCGGTGATTCCCCGGGCCGAAATTCTGGCGGAACTCATGCGCCTGAAATACGGCGTGGCGATCGCTGGCAGCCACGGCAAAACCACCACCACGTCGTTGATTGCCACCGTGCTGGCGCGTGCGGACTTGGATCCGACGGTGGTGATTGGCGGCCGTTTGAATAGTCTGGGCAGCAACGCGCAACTGGGCCGTGGCGACTATCTGGTGGCCGAGGCCGATGAAAGCGATGGCTCGTTTTTGCTGCTGTCGCCGACCCTTGCGGTGGTGACCACCGTGGACGCGGAGCATCTGGATTTTTACGGCGATCTGGAGGCGCTCAAAGACGCCTTTGTGCAATTTATCAACCACGTCCCCTTTTATGGGTGCAGCGTGATTTGCCTGGATCAACCGAACCTTCAAAGTCTGCTGCCGCGGCTCCACAAACGCTTGGTCACCTATGGCTTGACGAGTCAGGCGGATTACACGGCGTGCGATGTTCGGTGCCGCGGTCCCCGCTGCCATTTCGAGGTCGTCCGCGGCCGCGAGCGCCTGGGCCGATTTGCCCTCAATCTACCGGGGCTGCACAACGTCTACAACGCGCTCGCTGCCATTGCCGTGGGGCAGGAATTGGAGGTGCCCCTGCCGACCATGGCCCAGGCGCTCGAAGAATTCAGCGGCATCCATCGCCGCTTCGAGATCATGGGGACACGGGACGGCATCACCATGGTGGACGACTACGCCCACCATCCCGAGGAGGTCCGTCAAACGCTCCGGGCCGCCAAGGCGGTGTGGCCCGAGGCGCGCTTGGCCGTGGTGTTTCAACCGCACCGCTACACCCGCACGCAGGCGTTACAGGCGGAATTTGCCACGGCCTTTGATGCCGCCGATACCCTGATCTTATTGGATATTTATGCGGCCGCGGAGACGCCGATTCCCGGTGTGAGCAGCGCGCGTCTCCACGAGGCCATCCAAGCCCACGGCCACCGTCAGGTCTACTACTTTGCGGACCGGGATGAGGTCGTGCCGTTTCTGCGTCAGCACCTGCGGGAACCGGACATCCTGATGACCCTTGGGGCGGGCGATGTCTGGAAAATCGGCCGGGAATTTGATCAGCCAAGAGATGAGAGGTAAGACGGTGAGAGCAGCGGATGCGCCGTGGGATCTCCCCACCCTCTTGCGCCATGTGACCGCCCGCAAGCGGTTTGGGCAGCCCTTGGCGCGCTATACCTCTCTGCGCATTGGCGGGCCGGCGGATGTCCTGATCGAGGTCGACACGATCGAGAGTTTGCGGCAGATTCAGGCCGTTGCCTACGATTATGCCATTCCCCTCTTCATCCTCGGGGGCGGCACGAATCTGTTGATTCGTGACGGCGGCATTCATGGCATGGTCGTCACCATGCGTGGGACCTTTCGGACGTATCGCGTCGAGCCTGCGGCGGTGGCCGACGCGCTGGCGCGGGCGCACGTCCATGCCGGCGTGGGCTGCTCGCTGTCGCGTTTGGCCATGCACACGGCGCGCCGTGGCTGGCGTGGATTGGAGTTTGCCTATGGCATTCCGGGGACGCTGGGCGGGGCCATGGTGATGAATGCGGGTACCCACCTCGGCGATCTGAGTCAGGTGCTGGTGGCGGCAAACGTGATGCGGCAAGATGGGCAGGTCTGTGAGCTGCCGGCACACACGTTGGGATTACGCTATCGTAGCTCGTCTTATCCGCCTGGGGCGATCGTGCTGCAGGCCACGTTGCGGCTGCAGCCAGGCGATCGGGAGACCATTGAAACGACCATGCGAGACGCCCATGCGCGCCGTCAGCGAACCCAGCCGTTGTGGCTGCCCAATGCGGGCTCGATTTTTAAGAATCCTCCCGGCACGGCTGCGGCGCGGTTGATTGACACGTTGGGGTTAAAGGGCGCCCGCATCGGCGGTGTGATGGTTTCGCCGCTGCATGCCAATTTTCTGGTCAATGTCGGCCAGGCGACGGCTGCCGATGTCGAGGCCCTGATGGCGCTGATTCAAGAACGGGTGCAGCAGGCGTATGGTCTGACGCTAGAGCCGGAAGTCCGTATCGTTGGCGAGGAGGGCTAAGTGCTGCGCACCGCAAATCAGGGACCCCGATCGGAGACGATTTAATCGGCGTTTGGCAACTTATACCCTTTTTGACGTGGAGCGATATGAAGCGATGCTCTTCATCATGGTGAGTGGGACGCTCGGGATGGCCCAGCGCAAGCGTCTGCGGCCGAAACGGTGGTTCGTTCGCGCGCGGTTTTTGAGCAAATGCGGCGTGGGCGTTGCCGTGTGTGCGGGGCTGCTTTGGGGCGGCTATATGGCCGTGACATGGCTGGGCCGTGCCGACTATTTCCGGGTGCGTATGATAGATATCCGTGGCCATACCGCCTTATCCCGTCAGGATATTTTCTATTTACTCGCCATCCCGGAGGAGGCGCCGCTGTTTCAACTCGATCTGAGGCGTATGGGGGCGCGTCTAGAGCGTCATCCGCTCGTGCATACGGTGGCGTTGCGCCGAGAATTTCCGGATACGTTGCGAGTCGCGGTGCAGGAACGCACGCCACGGCTTGTGGTGGTATCCGGAAAACAACGTGTGGTGATTGATCAGGCGGGTGTCGTGCTGCGTCCCGTGCAGTTGGCGCAAGACCGTGCCTTGCCGCAACTCGTTTTGCGCCGGAAACCGGCCCTGGCGCCTGGCATGCGCTTGCGTCAGGCCGACGTGCATCGAGCGCTTGAACTCATCCGGGCCTACGAAGGGTCTGCCGTGGCCAACACGCTGCGCCTGGTCTCATTGACCGTGCAGGATTCTGGCGCGTCACGCTGGACCGTCGCCCCCTACAGCTTTACGTTGCAGGTTGGCGAAGGCAGTGTTGAGGCACAACTGAATCGATTACCCCCTATCTTGCGATACCTTGAGCAGCGCGGCCTGACGGTGCAGACGGTCGATGTATCATATCGCAAGCGGGTTGTCGTGATACCCGAGAGTTAACATGCGGGGAGGACAAATTATGCGACGCAAGGCGCAGCCTATTGTCATGGGCCTGGATATTGGCACCACCAAGGTCGGTGCACTCATTGGGGAAGTCCAGAATGATGGAATGATCGAGGTGATTGGGGTTGGGACGCATCCGTCGCGTGGGCTCAAAAAGGGTGTGGTGGTCAATATTGAAAGCACCGTGGAGTCCATTCGCCAGGCCGTGAATGAAGCGCAAATTATGGCCGGGATCGAGGTGCCCTCGGCCTACGTTGGGATTGCGGGGGGCCACATTACCGGCATCAATAGCACCGGCATCATCGCGGTCAAACACCAGGAAATTGGCCTGCGCGAAATCAATCAAGTCATTGACGCGGCGCAGACGGTCGCGCTCCCCATGGATCGGGAAATTATTCACGTGCTGCCGCAGGAGTTCATCGTCGACGATCAAGACGGGGTGATGGACCCCTTAGGCATGGCGGCGGTGCGGTTGGAAGCCAAAGTCCATATCGTGACTGCCGCGGTGACCTCTGCCCACAATATTGTCAAATGCGTCAACAACGCCGGTTTGGAGGTCGAGGATATCGTCTTGGAGCAACTGGCGTCGGGGACCTCGACGCTGACACCGGACGAACGCGAGCATGGCGCGGTCATTATCGATATTGGCGGCGGCACGACGGATATCGCCCTGCTCGCCAACGATAGTGTCAAACACACAGCGGTGCTAGCGGTGGGCGGGAATCATATCACCAACGATCTGGCCTTTGGCCTTGGCGCGCCGGTGCCGGAGGCTGAACGCGTCAAACGCGCCTTTGGCTGTGCCTACAGCCCGTTGGTGGATCCGTATGACGTAGTCGAAGTGCGTGGGGCCGATGACCGTCCGGCGCAAAAGTTCACGTGCCGCGATCTGTGCGACATCATCGAGCCGCGTGTCGAGGAGATGTTGCAGATGGCCCAGCGTGAGATTCTGCAAAGCGGCTATGCCGATCGGGTGCCGACGGGCATCGTGTTAACGGGTGGTACCGCTTTGCTGCGGGGCATTGTGGAATTGGCGGAGGAGGTCTGTGGCGGCGCCGTGCGGTGTGGCATCCCGCAGGGTATCGGTGGCCTGGTTGGTATGGTCGACAATCCGATGTACGCCACGGGCGTTGGCCTGCTGCAGTGTGGGGTGAAACAGCTCCATTACGGACGATTCCACAAATTCAACGATGACCATCTCTTTGCCAAGCTCTACCATCGCATGCGCGATTGGTTCGGCGAATTCCTCGCCTAATAGAGGGAAGGGAAGCGGTATGGAAGAGAATCGGATTCGGTTGGTTGACGACGCCATCAACGCCGCCACTATCAAAGTGATTGGCGTTGGTGGGGCGGGGGGGAATGCGGTCAATAACATGATCGACTGTCAGACCCAGGGCGTGGAATTTCTCACGGCCAACACTGACGTACAGGCACTGGCGGCGACCTCCGCGCCTGTGCAAATTCAGCTTGGCGCCCAACTCACCCACGGCTTGGGCGCGGGCGCGAATCCTGACATTGGCCGCCGCGCCGCGGAAGAAGATCGCGACCAGATTCGTGACGCCTTGGCCGGGGCGGATATGGTCTTTATCACCGCCGGCATGGGCGGTGGCACGGGCACGGGCACGGCGCCTATCATTGCCAGTATCGCCAAAGAATACGGCAGCCTCACCATCGCGGTGGTGACAAAGCCGTTCGACTTTGAAGGCAAAAAGCGCAAGATGCAGGCGGAGGAAGGGCTGCAGGCGTTGCGCGGGTGTGTGGATACCCTGATTACCATTCCCAACCAGCGCTTATTGCAAGTCGTCGATCGCAGCACCTCCTTGCGCGATGCCTTCAGCATCGCCGACACGGTTTTACGCCAGGCCGTACAAGGGATCTCGGATCTCATTACGACCCCGGGCCTCATCAATCTGGATTTTGCCGATATGCAAACGATCATGAGTGGCATGGGCCTAGCCGTGATGGGGACGGGCATCGGGGTTGGGGAGAAGCGCGCTCTCGATGCGGCACACCAAGCGATTTCCAGTCCGTTACTAGAAGAATCATCCATCAACGGTGCGCGCGGCGTATTGGTCAACATCACCGGCGGTCTCGATATCTCCCTGCATGAAATTCATGATGCCGTGGCGATTATCCGCGAAGTGGCGCATGAGGAAGCGAATATCATCTTTGGCGCGGTGATTGAAAATGCGATGGAGGATGAACTCCGCGTCACGGTCATTGCGACCGGCTTTCATAAACCGGAGGAACTCGCCGTCCGTCCGCATCTGTCGCGCCCGCCTGCACCTATCACGGGCGATGACATTGAAGAGTACCAGCAGCAGAAGAGCGAGGATGTGAAGAAGCCGCTGACGTCTTTGATGGAAAAATCGGACCGGCGCTTGGATGTCCCAACCTTTATGCGCCGTCTGGTACGCTAGCGGCTCGGAGGTGAGGGCTGCGTGGAATCCCTGATGATGCCAGCCGTCAGAGATGGCCGTTTTTACTGGCGCGAGACCCCGAAGGTTGCCTATGTGGAGCCTGCCACACGGCCGGGACCGCGCCTGCGATGTGCCTTTACGTTGCGTCAGGCCGGGCGTTCCGGCCGGGCGTTGAACCTGAGCTTCGATCGCGGTGAGCGCCATGAGGTGCTGGCCAATCGACGCCGTGTTTTGCAGGCCCTGGGACTCGGGCAAGCCACCCTACACACCGTGCGTCAGGTGCATGGGAATCAGGTGTGCGTGATTGATACGCCCACGCTTGCGAGCGGTTTGACGGGTGTGTGTGCGGATGCGTTGGTTACCGCTCTCCCTGGCGTTCCGATAGGCGTGTTGGTAGCGGATTGCCTGCCAATTTTGCTCTACAGTCCGCAGCCGCGTGTCGTGCCCGTGGTCCATGCGGGCCGCATGGGCACGTACCATCGGGTTGTGGAAGCGACGCTGGAGGTCTTGCGGACGCGCTTTGCTGTGCTGGCGGCGCATGTCCACGCCATCATGGGGCCGAGTATCGGCGCGTGCTGTTATCGCCTGGATGCCCGGGCGGTCACGCCGTTTCAGGAACGCTTCCACGACTGGGAACGGTTTTTTACCCCGCAAGCGGAGGGGTATTGGACCATGAGTTTGACGCACGCTAATGACGCGCAGTTGCAAGCGGCTGGCGTTCCGGCAGCCCACATCCAGACGGCGGACATCTGTACGGTGTGCCACAACGCCTACTTGTATTCCCACCGAGCTGAGGGCCGGGAGGCGGGGCGTGGTATGGGGATTGCCGCGCTGCTGGCTTGAGGGTCAACTCTACTGGTACCGCACCGCAAGCGCAGCCGTCTGGAGCCGCATGCGGTGATGGGGTAGATCCGCATCGACTACGATCCAACCGAGCCGCTGGCCGAGGACGAATGGCCGGAGAGCAGCCGGTGATCCTCGATACCTGCGCGCTACTGTGGCTGGCTCCTTTGCGGTGAGCCGCCGTTCCTCCCAAAACGTGATATCCTACGTCCGAAACATGGCTATGCGCTGGCGCCGTATCTCGATCAACTTGAGCATTTCG
This sequence comes from uncultured bacterium, assembly GCA_965178525.1. GTDB lineage: Bacteria > Tectomicrobia > Entotheonellia > Entotheonellales > Entotheonellaceae > CBCXVS01. The sequence continues at coordinate 37,838 of CBCXVS010000019.1, forward strand.
ACACCACGTGAGCGTGGCATGACGGAGACATATCGGCCGTAGGGTTTTTGATTGCGGTTTCCCAGGCAAGTTGGTATACATGGACATCATAATGTGATGTGTATCCTGAATAGGAGCCAGTGATGCCCAAGGTAGAAGCGCCAGAAACGGAGCGGGTGCAGTCGGTGGCCCAAAATGTTGCGCGTGTGTTCGAGCGCATACGGCAGGCAGCCCAACGTGTCGGGCGTGATCCCGCCGAGGTCCGTCTCGTCGCGGCGGGGAAGACGATGGAGGCGGCGCGTATCCGTGCTGCCATTGCTGCCGGGGTCACGATTATCGGGGAAAACTACCTGCAGGAGGCCCGGCAAAAAATCGGCCAGTTAGGCCCCCAGGCGGCGGAGTGGCATTGTATTGGAGCCCTGCAGCGCAATAAAGTTCGCTACATCTTCGACCTCTTTTCCATGGTCCATGCGGTTGACTGGCTGGAGCTAGCGGAGGAGATCAATCGCCGGGCGGAACGCTTGAACCGTTCCATGCCGATTTTGCTCGAAGTGAATATCGGTGCTGAAATGACGAAGAGCGGCTTTGAGCCCCAGGCGTTGCTGGCGGATGTGGAGAAGCTTGCCGCCATGCCGCATGTGCAGGTGCGTGGGTTGATGACCATTCCCCCGCCGACGCCGACGCCGGAAGCGGCCCGGCCGTTTTATCAGGAGCTGCGTGATCTACGCGACCGGTTACAGCACCGAGGGATCGAGGGACTCGATTTGGTCGAACTCTCGATGGGCATGACAGCCGATTTCGAAGTGGCCATTGAGGAAGGGGCGACATTGGTGCGCGTGGGCACCGCCATCTTCGGGCCGCGGCCGGCACCACGGAACCCTGGTGCGTGACATGGGAGGACGGCCCATGATCGACAACCTCCGCTTTGCCTTTATTGGCGGCGGCAATATGGCTGAGGCGCTGTTGAAGGGATTGTTGAGCGGTCTCCAGGTGCCACCGCTGCACATCACCGCGACCGATATCGTCCCCGAGCGCCTCGCCTACCTGGAAACGACTTACGGGATCAGCACGTCAAAAGATAATCTCCCGACCGTGCAGCAGCACGACGTGATCATTCTGTCGGTCAAGCCGCAGACGATTCCCGTGGTTCTGGAAGCGATTCGACCGGCGATGATGCCCGATAAGCTGGTGATTTCCATTGCCGCTGGCATCACGTTGCAAACCCTGCAGCAAGGGCTGGGGGCGGAGAGCCGGGTGGTGCGGGTCATGCCGAATACACCGGCGCTGGTGCTTGCCGGGGCAGCTGGTATTTCGCCGGGCGCCGGAGCGACCCCGCAAGATGTCTCGCTGGTGGAACAGATGTTTAACGCGGTGGGACGTGCCGTGGTCGTGAGCGATGACATGATGGATGTGGTCACTGGGTTGAGTGGGAGCGGACCGGCATTTGTCTTTGCATTCATTGAGGCTCTCTCCGATGGCGGTGTCTTGATGGGCTTGACGCGGCAGATGGCGACCGATCTGGCCGCTCAGACCGTACTGGGAGCCGCGAAGATGGTGCTGGAAACTGGGAGGCATCCGGGGGAACTGAAAGATATGGTGACCTCTCCGGCAGGCACGACGATCGCGGGTATGCATGCGCTTGAGAGCGGCGGCTTACGCGGCCTCATGATGGAAGCGGTACGCCGGGCGACCGAACGCTCGGCCGCCCTCGGCCGTGAGTCGGGACACTGAAGGCGGCGGTGGGACAAGCGTCATGGCCGTGATTCAAGCTACGGATTCCGGCGTGCGGGTGCGGGTGCAGCCGCGGTCCCGTGCCGAACGCCTGGACGGGATGCACGGCGGCTAGCTCCGCCTGCGTCTGAGCGCTCCTCCGGTAGAGGGCGCGGCGAATACGGCCTGTACTGCTTTTTTGGCCAAAACGCTTGGCGTCAACCGCTCGCGCATACAGATTCGCGCCGGTGCGAAGCGTCGCGATAAACTGATCCATATTGTGGGTCTCAAGCCGGAATACGTTGCATCGATACTGGGTATCGTATTGCCATAAATCGGAGCGTCCATGGAATCTGCGATCATAGCGATTGAGATATATCCGGACCGGGTGCGGCTGCTGGACCAACGCAAACTGCCTGTGGTTGAGGAACATGTGGCGTGTCGGACCTACCAGGAGGTTGCGCGTGCCATCAGTGATATGGTGGTGCGGGGCGCGCCGGCCATCGGGGTGACGGCGGCAGCCGGGATTGCGCTCGGCGTGCAGCAATTACAATCCGAGGACGATGCGGACTTTGATGCCCGGTTTGAAGCCATATGTACGACCATGGCTCGGACCCGGCCGACAGCGGTCAATCTGTTTTGGGCTATTGATCGTATGCGCGCCTGCGCGCAGCGCCACCGCCAGGCGCCGTTGGCACAGCGGCAACAGGCGTTGTTGGAAGAGGCGCAGCACCTCCTGCAGGATGATATCCGGATTAACCGTTGTATCGGGGAACATGGCCTGCCCCTGGTTCCTGACCCCAGCACGGTGCTGACGCACTGCAATGCCGGCGCCCTGGCGACGGCGGGCTACGGCACGGCGTTGGGGGTGGTTCGCGCGGCCCATTTTGCTGGCCGGCAGATCCAGGTTCTGGCCGACGAAACCCGGCCGTTTTTGCAGGGGGCCCGCTTGACGACGTGGGAACTCCAACGCGATCAGATTCCAGTGACGCTCATTACCGATAATATGGCCGGATATTTTATGGCGCAAGGGCGTGTGGATCTGGTCATTGTCGGGGCCGACCGAGTGGCGGCCAACGGCGATGTGGTGAACAAGATCGGCACGTACAGTGTGGCGGTCCTGGCCAAGGAACACGGCATCCCGTTCTATGTGGCGGCGCCGCTGTCGACCATCGATCGTTCGATCGCCAGCGGAGCGGAGATTCCGATCGAACAGCGGCCGGGAGACGAAATTCGGCTGGTTGGCTCACAGCGCATTGCCGCAGCGGATACCGAAGTCGAAAATCCCGCCTTTGATGTGACGCCGGCCCCGTATATTCACAGTATCATTACCGAAGTTGGGGTGGCATCCCCTCCCAATGGGGACACCATTGCCGCCCTTTTTGCCTAACCTGTCGTGCGGTCTTGCTTTTCACTTGACAGGGTTGAGGCGGGTCGTTTATAGTCCCACCAGGTGGACGGTGCCTGTGACAACTTGTAGGATCGCCTACGCGAACCGGCATCCAGGGGCGGGTAGCTCAGTTGGGAGAGCGTCGGCCTTACAAGCCGAAGGTCGCAGGTTCAAGCCCTGTCCCGCCTATATGCAGTAGAGCTGCCTTTGGGGCCGTAGTTCAGTTGGTCAGAACGCCGGCCTGTCACGCCGGAGGTCGCGAGTTCGAGTCTCGTCGGCCCCGTTAGGCTGGAGAAGGGGGTTGCATGATCCATGTAACCCCTTTCTTTTTTTGCCTGTGAGGCAGCCTGGCGGTCTTGGGATAGCAAGCCTTAAGTTACTTCTCGATGACTTTGATCTCAATCTTTCGGCCTGCCTCGATGGCGGTTTTGCATTTCTCTATCCATAGCAGGGACGCCGCATCCCCCTCACCATCCCGGAGTTGATGCGCCTGTTCAAAATGCCTGATGGCTTTGTCGAGTTCCTGGCGTTGGATGGCAAATACCCCTTCATGAAATGCTTCTATGAATGCGTCGTTCACCGTTTCGTGTTTGAACGGTTCGTAAGCCGCCAGCGGCTCCGAGACGCCTTGCACGGCTAGGCGAGGCAACAGACGAAAGCGCAAGTCGGTCGCGTCCTTGACCAAGTCATACGTTTCCAGATCAATCAAGAGCACGCACCCGCATTGTGCCGACGCCGGTTCGAGCCGTGCCGCCCGATCGACGGTGGGACCTAGCACCGTAAACCCGATCTGGTGGGTGGAGCCGGAGTTGCCGACGAAGACCGGTCCGGAGGCAATCCCAATCGCCAGTTCCTGAAACGCGTCCTCGTCTTCCTGTTGCGTGACCTCCTCCCAGATGGCCAGGCAGCACAACACGGCTGAGGTTGCCGCCTGCTTTTTATACATGTGCATGGCTTCTTCGTAGCGCGCTTCGATGGACGGGTCCTCCTGCTTGGCGGCCTCCTGCTTGGCGAGCGCCGCGGTGCGGGTCGCTTCAACCTCGCTAAGCGCGTCCCGGAGATAGGCCAGTCGCTCTTCCCGTCCCGATGGGATCCCGACCTCCACTGCCTCGCTCGTGAACTCGGTATCCCGCCCGCGCTCGATCGCCTCAATCTCTCGTGTCACGCTGCGGATGTCTTGCTCCACGAATGCCAATTCATCCAGCGCCAAGCGTTCCCGAAAGGAAGCCAGCCGCTCCCAATGCGTCGAGAAGGGGCCGCCGATCCAGCCCATGACCGTATCGCCCATGAATTTATCCACGACCCCATGATGGGTTATAGCCGTCTGGCGCCGCACAATATCCATGACGCTCCGCCGCTGCAGGGCGACGGTTTCGATATCCTCGGCTGCCGTCTCGGCGGCTTGCGTGAACCCGCTGATGGCCACGAAAAACACGCTCAGCCATTGGCTGTAGAACCGTTCGACCAATTCCGGATTGGTATCCAATTTCTCGACAATGGCGGGAGACAGAAATTGCGTCAGGAGCGATTCTTCTTCCTCTTTTTCCTGATCTTTGGTCCAGCTACTGCTCATATACACCACGCCGGCAACCGTCAACAGGACCAACACGAGTATCAACCCTTGCACGCGGTCCGCCCGCTTGTGGGCGGCAGCAGCGGAAAACGCAAATTCGAGGGTTCTACCGGAATGGCGTTAAGTTGAGCCTAACGCATTTAGAAACAACAGCTTATTTGGGATTCTCGCTGCCTCGTTCATCCGGGCCAAAGCGAGTCTGCCA
>CBCXVS010000020.1:0-41845 GCA_965178525.1 uncultured bacterium
CGTTGCAGCCGGGGGGTGATACGGGATATCCGGAGCGCTTCTCCTGTCAGTGGGGGGAATGAAGGCCCTCATCATGACAGGAGAGTCGGTCTCAGGCAATCGGCGTAACTGCTTCATCAAGAAAGGAGTTGGCTTGACTTAAGGCCATTCCGCGATAGCCCAACTTGGGCACGAGGTCGTGCAGGCCCACCTGCGACACCCCAAATGGCACGCCCCGCGTCCCATTCGCTGCGTCGCCACGGCGTTCGTTGTGGTGGATATGACCGTTGCCGGTACTGAACTCAGCCATGATGCCTCTCCTTCGTGTCAGAGGCCTCGCTCGCCGGGGCAGACAAGACGCGCCCGAGCAGGCCTAAGCAAGATACCAAAATGGCTTGCAGAATAACGCGCCGTGTAGGCAATTGTCAATCGGCTCCGGGCAAGATGAAAACGGGATCCGCGAAGGACGCGAAGGAGCACGAAGAGAACCGGCGCCTTAATCTTAATAAAGATATTGGCCACCGTTGACATGGAGTGTCTGGCCGGTCATATGCCGAGATTCGTCAGATGCTAAAAACACGGCCATATCCGCGATGTCTTCCGGCGTCGCCATACGGCCCAGTGGCACTTGCCGTCCAGCCTCCTGCAGCTCGTCTTCAGTCATCCCATAACGCGGTTGTGCGGTATCGGTAATCCCAGGGGCAATAGCGTTGACGCGGATGTGATACGGGGCAAGTTCTAAAGCGGTGGCGCGCGTCAGGCCAACGATACCGGCTTTGCTGGAGACGTAGTGGACCCCGCGCGGTGAGCTGCGAAAGGCGGCGCCGGAGGCGAGATTGATCACCGCGCCGCTTTGCCCGCGCGCCACGAGGCGGCGCGTCATGGTCTGTGTACAGAGAAAGGAGCCTTTCAGATTGACGGTGAGGACCTCGTCCCATTGCGTTTCGGTCATGTCGAGAAACGCCACACGGGGAAAAATACCCGCATTGTTCACCAAGATGGTAACGCCGCCGAAGGCGTCGCCCGCATCCACCATGGCGCGGATGTCACCAGCCTGCGCCACGCTCCCCGCAACCGCAACAGCGCGTCGCCCACATTGGCGAATGTGCGCGACGATGTCCTCGGCTGCCGCCTTGTCATCGAGATAGTTCACCACCACATCCGCACCTTCGCGCCCATAGGCCAGGGCGACGGACTTGCCAATCCCTTGCTGCGCGCCCGTCACCAGGGCCACTTGACCGGCTAAACGCATGGCGTATCCCCTTACACTCGCATGTGTTATTGTTTACGAAGGGCCAGACAGCAGGTGTCGTCCCCTTCCCTGCGGCTGACGCAGGGCAAAAACAAGCTCACTCTATGCGATGCACGAATCGATGTCCACCTCATGAGCTGGCGGTGTGATTCATGTCACCGTACACTTGTAATATTTGTCACAGAACAAAAGGCTAAGCAACGGATATAGTCAGGCATGACACAGCTGAAATTCCCACATGATCCTCATGTTATCCCCTGTCAGAAAGGGTATGGTCCTTCCCTGGGAAAAACGTTCCTTCGTTTGTCTATTCCCAGACCGGAGTTCCGGTAGCCCGTGGCTGACGGGGACGTCCGAGTGGGCGTCCCTGCGTTCGGCTCATGTTTAGCGTTCAGATACAATGGAGATTCTTTAATGGCAACGAGTACGACGCCGGTTGGTCAGCAAACGCCACCTGGGAAGACGATATTAAGGGTCTGTTCAACGATGGCGACGTCGCATGTATGCGGAGGCGCGGCCTGGACCTGAGCAACTATCAGGACGTCAAAGCCAATGCTGAGGGCATCTATGACGCGGTCTCGCGAGGTTTTATGCCCCCGGGCGACCCCTGGCCAGAGTCCTGGGTGCTCACCTTCAGGCAGTGGATCGATGCCGGCGCCCCCAGAGGCGGCATGGGGCCGATGGGTGAAAGGCCCGGGTGGAGCCCGACCAGTGCGCCGGAGGCCGGCTCCCGGTACGACGACATCTGGTTCATCTCGCCCAGGATGGGCTGGGCGGTCAACAGCGATGGGCAGATCCTCTATACCGATGATGGCGGGGCGAGCTGGGCGCAGCAGTTCCGCACCCCGATGATTGGTTCCCGAGCCGTCTATCTGCGCTGCCTCAGCTTCGCCACGGCCCAACGCGGCTGGGTCGGCACCCTGAACGACTACTATCGCATGTTCCAAACCGCCGACGGGGGCACGACCTGGACGTTTGTGAGCCATCTTCCCGACAACGCCCCCCGCGCGATTTGCGGTATGTACGCAGTCAACGAGTCGGTGGTCTATGCCTCAGGCACCAACTACCCCTATCAGCGCTATCCGACGCGGGTGATGAAAACCACGGATGGCGGAGCGACCTGGACCGCCTTCAACATGGACGCACAGGCATCCAATCTGATCGATATTTTCTTCTTCGACGCGCAGCGCGGGTTTGTCGTCGGTGGCTATTCCGACAAGGCCGATCCGGACTACGACGATGTCATCCCGGTCGTCCTCTACACCGAAGACGGTGGAGCGACCTGGGTCAACCGCGTCGCCGGTCTCACCTTTGCACCCGGAGAGTGGGGGTGGAAGATCTATTTTGTCAACGACGCCATCGGCTATGTCTCGCTGGAAAGCTTAGAGCGCGGTGCGATTTTAAAGACCATAGATGGCGGGCAGACCTGGACGCGTTACCCCATCAACGATCCGCAAGGCAACGCCAACCTCGAGGGCATCGGGTTCATTACCGAGGACCGCGGCTGGGTCGGCGGCTGGGGTAATGCCGACTTCGCCTCCGGTTATACAAGCGGGACCGTTGATGGTGGCGAGAACTGGTTCGATGCCAACGAGGTCGGACGCTTTATCAACCGGTTCCGCTTTCTGAGCGATCCGGTCACCGTGGGTTACGCCAGCGGGCGGCAAGTCTACAAGTATATTCCCGAAGGCGACCCGGCGGTCACCTCGCCGAGCCTGGCGGCCTCGCGTCTGGCCCCGGCCGGCACCATGCTCAGAACCGCCGGACTGCCGCGGTTCACGAATACGGCCACGATTGACATCGACGTGCCAGAGGGAGCGCGGCACGCCTGGGTGAGCATTTGGAACCGGTTTGGCCTGGACATCCGCGTCCTGCTCGATGAGTCCAACCCCGCAGCGGGTTCGCGCCAGTTGACCTGGGACGGTTTGGACGACGATGGCAATGCAGTCCCGGCCGGTGTCTATATCTTCCGGCTAACAGTGGATGACAGCGCGGATAGCGGCAGTTTCTACCTCGATCGCAGCCCGGTCTAATCTTCTCATCTCAGGTGCAAGGCGGCATGCGGGAGAACATTTTGATGCCGCCTGCCGCCTGTCCCAAGTTGCTTGCGGAAGACGCACATGTTAGCATGTAGCCCCTGAAGGCCCACGATACGCCTCCATATGCCAGCGCAAAAAAGGGGGAGCAGGTGAGCTACGCCGGCCAATCCGTCAAGCCTTTGGAAACCCGCAGATTTATCACCGGTGATGGGAGTTTTATTGGAGACATCACCTTTCTCAACCTGCGGCAAGCAGTGGTCTTGCGGAGCCTCTACGCCCATGCCAGGCTCAAGGCCATCGACACCGCTGCCGCCCGCGCCCAGCCAGGTGTCATCGCGGTCTTGACTGGCCAAGACATCCTAGATGTTCGCAACGCTATTCCGCCCCCTATGATGGGCGCCGGCCGTCCTGTGGATACCTTGCACACCCCAACGCATCCCCTGTTGGCCACGGAAAAAGTCTGCTATGTCGGCCAACCCATCGCGATCATCGTCGCCCAGGAGGTGGCATTAGCCCAGGATGCGATGGAACACATCCGGGTGGACTATGAGGCGCTGCCGCCTGTCCTGGAGCCGTTGCATGCCGTGCGCGAGGAGGCGCCTATCATTCACCCGGACTTGGGAACGAATGTCGCCTTGCGCTTTCGCCAGCAGGGCGGTGACGTGGAGGCCGCTTTCGCCCAGGCTGACCACGTCGTGAAGCAGTGCTACGAGGTGCCACGCCTCGCGCCCGTTTCCCTGGAAACGCGGGGTGTGATGGCGGTGTACCAGCCTGAAGATGACCATCTCACCGTGTGGAACACGACGCAAGCGCCACATCGCGTCAGGTCGTCCTTATCTCAACTCCTCGGCCGCCCTGAATCGGCCGTACGGGTGATCGCCCCGGATGTCGGCGGCAGTTTCGGCATCAAGGACTGCCTGTTTCCAGAAGATGTGCTGGCGCCCTATCTGGCGGTGCGTCTCAAATGTGCGGTGCAATGGATGGAAGCGCGGCAGGAAAACTTGCTGGCCTATCATGGACGCGGTCAGTTCTTCGAGATGGAAGCCGCGGTGCGGCGCGATGGCGTCATCCTGGGCATACGAGCCGACATCGTGGCGGACCTGGGCGCGTACATGCTGCGGACGACGCCATATCCTGGGTTCAACGCCTGTCGCCGCCTAACCGGCCCTTACCACATCCCAGCGGTGCAAGTCGACTTGCGTGGCGTCATCACCAATAAGACGCCGACGGGAGCCTACCGCGGCACCGGGGGTCCGGAAGCCGCAGTCTGTATGGAGCGCACGCTCGACTTGATCGCGCGTGACCTGCAGTTGGATCCGGCTGAGGTACGCCGGCGGAATTTCATTCCCCATGATGCCTTCCCATACCGGAGCGTCACGGGCGTCACCTATGACCCAGGGCAATATGCCCACGCCCTGGAGCGCACGTTGTCGCTCGTCGACTACGCGGGTTGGCGCGCCCAGGCAAGCCGCCGCCAACGCCATGAGCCGCTGATTGGAATTGGCTTGGCGACGTGTATCAAATCCTCGGGCGCGTCTGGCGACCATCGCCAGGAGCAAGCTCGGGTGCATGTCGCCGCTTCGGGTCAGATCACGATCTTCACGGGGATATCGCCCCATGGTCAGGGCTCCGAAATCACGTTTGCCCAGCTGGCTGCGGATACACTGGGCGTGCACCCCACGCAGGTGCATGTCTCATGTGATACGTCCCTGGTCCCATTTGGCGAAGGCACGAGTGCCAGCCGCGGCCTCATTGTGGGCGGCTCTGCCGTCTATGCCGCCCTGCAAGCGGCGCGCCAGAAGCTGGCGCGGCTCGCCGCGCATGTGATCACCAGTGATGTCGAATATATCGATTTCTGGAACGAAGGCGTCTTCGACCGCCGTCAGCCAACGAGGGTGATGCCATTTTCTCGCCTCACCGCCATGGCCCATAATCGCCACCTCTTACCAAAGGAAATAGAGGCGGGATGGGATTTCCAAGGCAGCTACACCTTGCCGGAGAATCCCTTCACGTTTGCGGCCCATGCCGTGGTGGTGGAAGTCAGCCCAGAGACAGGCGCCGTCACGATTTTACGCTACGTTGGGGTGCACGACTGTGGCACGATCATCAACCCCAAGCTGGTTGAGGGACAAATCCATGGCGGTATTGTCCAAGGGATCGGGCAAGCCCTGACCGAAGGCTTCGTCTATAGTGCGGAGGGACAGCCCCTGACCGGCAGTCTGATGGACTATGCTCTGCCGCGGGCCGCAGCCGTGCCGGAGTTGATCATGGATACGGTGACGACACACTCGCCCACCAATCCGCTCGGGGCGAAGGGGATTGGCTCCGTTGCCACCGTTCCAGCACCAGCAGCGATCGCCAATGCGGTGCTCGACGCGCTTTCCCGCCACGGGGTGCGGCATCTCGATATGCCGTTAACGCCGGAGAAGATCTGGCGGGCGTTACACGAACAGCCGCAAACTGGATCATAAGTACTGAGGCAAAATTAAATTTATAGCTTTCCCCTGGAGAAATATATAAAGGCAATTATGCCCAGGCACTTAAGTACCTGGACAGAAGTCGCCATTTTATGCTTGGATGGCAACAGAGGAGACCCACAGGTGAGTCTAGATTTTGTCAGTAACGAGGAAATCATCCAAGAAGCACGCAAACGCGTGAACCAAGGCGCCTGGGACTATCTGGTTGGCGGTTCCGAATCGGAAACGACCCTCCGGCGGAACCGGCTCGCTTTCGACCGGGTCGCCTTTCGGCCCCGCATTCTGGTCGACGTGTCGCACATCGATTCCTCCACCACCTTCCTGGGGCAGAAGCTACGCATCCCAGTCATCCTAGCGCCCATCGGATCGTTGCAGGTCTTCCACTCGATGCCGCGGTGGCATCCACCAGGGCCGCGACGGAGTTCGGCATCATGCATGCCGTGAGTTCAGTCACCGAACCGGCGTTGGAGGAGACGGCTGCCGCGACCACGACGCCGAAGATCTTCCAGCTCTACATGCACGGGGATATGAAGTGGACGGAGGATATTGTTGGCCGGGCGAAGCAAGCCGGCTTTGCGGCTCTGGCGCTGACGGTAGATGTGGCCCATTACAGCCGGCGGGAACGCCCCATGGTGACGCGCTACCAGCCCCCGACACGGCGCGTCCCGCCCGACCGGCGGCATCTGGCCTCGCTGACCTGGGAGACCATGAACATCATCAAAGAGATGGCCGGTCTGCCCTTCATGCTCAAGGGCGTGCAGACGGCCGAGGATGCGGAGCTGGCGGTGCAACACGGGGTTGACGTGATCTGGGTGTCGAATCACGGTGGCCGCCAGATCGACCACGGGCTGGGCAGCCTGGATACGCTGCCGGAAATCGCGCAGGCCGTGCAGGGTCGGGCACGCATCATCCTAGATGGCGGCGTGCAGCGTGGCAGCGACATCCTGAAAGCGGTGGCCCTGGGGGCCGATGTGGTCGCCCTGGGCCGACTGCAGGGGTGGGGCCTCGCCGCCGGTGGCGATGCCGGCATTGTGCGCATGCTTGAAATCCTGGAGGACGAACTCGTCAGTACGATGGGCTTGGCAGGCGTCACAAGCATCGATCAGCTGACCCCGAAATACGTCTGCAAGGCCGAGCCGGTGACGCTGCCACACGAGATGAGCGGCTGGGTCAATATGCCGGTGGGGCGCATCCGCTAAGGCCGGATTATCCTGGGCGCTCCCTGGGCGGCTGGGTCGGGGCCTGGGCATCTTCCAACATGTCTGCCTCGGCAAAGAGACGCTGCACAGCTAACCCAAAGCCCGGGAGACGCTCCGTCGTATACACCTGCCCTTCTATAACGACGGACTCCGTTGCCTGGCCATCGACATATTGTACAACCGTCATCGTGCGGCGAAACCGATCGATGATCCAGTATTCGGCGACGCCAATCGCACCGTATTCCTGCTGTTTGACTTCGTAATCGCGCACGCGGTCACGGCGACGAGAGGAGACGAATTCGACCGCGATCGTCGGCGTATCGCGGCGGACGTTGGGCATATGCGCCAGCCCCGCCCACATGACGCGATCGACACGTCGCCGGTTTTCGCCGGTCGCTAGCGTGTGCTCCGTCACGGTATAGTTCAATGCGGAGCCCTGCGGGTGTTGCTCTTGATATGTGCGCAGTAAATAGCCTAGAAGATCGTTGGGTCCACGTTCGCCTTCTCCAGGGGGTGGTGCCACGATGAGAACTCCGTTAATTAATTCGTAGCGGTACCCTTCGTCCCAATCTTCAGCTGCGTCGAACTCATCTGGCGTCATGTACGTACCGGCAAGTTCTGGTCCGATCATCAGGTACGCTTGTTCCATGCCCATGGGTTCGCTCATGTCATCTCCACACTTTATCCTGCCCCCTGGCGCATCAAGTCGGCAATGCGCTCCCCAATCATCATCGTGGTCACATTCGTATTGGCCCGGATGCAGTTGGGCATAATGGAGGCGTCCGCAATGCGCAAACCCTGCAGGCCATGCACTCGGCCGTGCTGATCGACAACGGCCATGGCATCGGACGCCGGGCCCATCTTGCAGGTGCCGGAAATGTGCTGGCCGCTCATGGCCTCGCGCAAGAGAAATTCGTCCAAAGCTGCGTCTGTCGCCAGCTCCGCATCCGTTGGCCTGACGCGCGCCTCGATGATATCTCGGAACGCCTCGTGCTCACTCAAGCGCACACACAAACGGACGACCTCCCGCAAGCGGCGGCGGTCGAACTCGTCTTGCAGGTAGCGGTAGTCCAGGAAGGGTTGCGTCTTGGCGTCTGCCGATGTGAGATAGAGTTCGCCCGAGCCCACGGCCAGATCCAGGACGGCGACCATGCCGATGCCCAACGGCTCCATCCGGTCGCCGCCCCGGTCGACCCGTTCCGTCGCAAATGACTGCATGAGCACCTGTATGTCGTTGCGCAAGTCGGAATCGTCGGCGGTGTAGCGCAAAGCCACCTGCATACGGGGCGCGAGGCCATCCAGCGGATAGGCTTGCTTGGTCCTGAAGACCAGATAAATAATCGGATGATCTCGCAAGTTCTGCCCGACCCCAGGCAAGTCATGCACGAGCGGGATGCCCATGCTTTGCAGGTGATCCGTGGGGCCGACGCCGGAGAGCAATAGAATGTGGGGCGAGCCGATGGCGCCGGCGCTCAGCACGATGTCTTCACCCTCAACGATGAACCTTTCACCGCCGCTTTCCACTTCAACCCCGGTAGCCCGCGTGCCGTCGAAAAGGAGGCGGTGCACCATGCAGTTGGGTTTGATCGTCAGATTCAAGCGGTGCCGAGCCATGTCGAGGTAGCCGAGAGCGGTGCTCCAGCGAATACCGTTCGGATTGTTCACCGGCACCGCGCCAACCCCGGAGGCATCGGGATGATTGTGGTCCGGGCTGTCGGCGAAGCCGGCGGCGCGGCAGGCGGTATAGAACGCCTCCTGGTCGGGCAACCACTCTTGCCGGGCAAAACGCCGGACAATAATCGGCCCGTCCGCATTATGGAAATCTCCGGTCCCGAATTCGGTATCGCTCTCGATCATGCGAAAATACGGCAGCAGCTCCCGGAACGTCCACTGGTCGTTACCCATGGCGGCCCAGGCGTCGTAGTCTTCAGGCACGCCACGGAGAAAGACCTGGCCGTTGATGGCGCTCGAGCCGCCGGTGACCTTGCCCCTGGGCACGAGCAGCGGTCCTGCCGTGTCCGTACTCTTGCCGATAAATTGCCAGTTGTGATCACTGGTCATAATGTCCGTGCCGGTGGCGTAGCCGAATTTGACTTCTTCCGGGAGATGCTCAAAGTTCGGATAGTCGGGTCCGGCTTCCAAGAGCAGCACGGCTCGATCCGGATCTTCGCTAAGGCGGGTGGCGATGATGGCGCCTGCTGACCCCGCACCGATGACGATGGTGTCGTATTTCATTGCTGTATCCCTCAGGGCGTGTTACATGTCAGAGAATCGATAGTATACGGGCGGGCGTTGGACGTCAATAGGCCCCCGATGCTCGCGCCGTTCAAGACGGCTCCGCAAAAGGGGCGAAGGGGCGCGAAGCAAAAGAGCGAAAAAGGAGGAGAGCGTATGCTACAGCGGGACTATCGGAATCCGGAGACCATGTCGCAGCCAAGTGGTTTTACCCAGGTCGTGACCGTGGACAAGACCGTCTACATTGCGGGCCAGGTGAGTGGGGCGCCGGATGGGAGCATCGTGGGGAAAGACGACCCGGAAGCACAGGTCCGTCAGATCTGGCGGAATATCGAAGCGGCGGTGCAATCTGCCGGCGGAACGCTGCAACATCTCGTCAAAACGACCACGTATGTGACCAGCATTGACTATGCGGCAGCCGTGCGCAAGGTGCGGGAGGAATTGTATCAGGCATCGACCCCGCCAACCAGTACCCTGCTCGTCGTGTCTGCCCTGGCGCATCCGGATTATACGGTCGAGATCGAGGCGATCGCCGTGTTGGACTAATCTCACGGCGTCCGTGTCCGTCGTTCTGCATGCCGTTTCGTCATCGTTTCCATATGGCGTCAACCTGGGTTGGCGGGGACCGGGGAGCGCCGGCCTGAGGCGAGTACAGGCCAGCGGATCGGCGCTCTTGACATGGCAGCCTGTCCGGTGGAACGGCAAAGATGACTAATGATGGTGCCCGTCGCCATCATGTGCATGACCATGCGAAAGCTCTTCAGAGGTCGCATCCCGAATGGCGATAATTTCGATTTCAAATGTGAGATCCATGCCGGCGAGTGGATGATTTTCATCAACGATCACGGTATCGTCATGAATTTCCGTGACATAGACCATTAAGGTCTGACCGTCGGGACCTCGGCCCTGCAATTGCATGCCAACTTCTAAGTTGTCCACGCCCTGGAGAGCCTGTCGAGACAAGGTTTGTACCCGGTTCGTATCGTACTCACCATACCCATCGGCTGCAGCAACCTGCACGGTTTTGGTGGCGCCGATGTCCAGGCCGGTCAACTCGCGCTCCAAGCCCGCAATGATCGTGCCCGTGCCATGCAGGTACGTCAGCGGATCGCTGCCGCGCGAGGAATCGAGCACTTGACCATCCGCATTGGTCAAGTGGTAATGCATGGTGACAGCCTTGTCCTGTTGAATGGTCATGATAGAGCCTTACGTGAAGGGGGTTGCTCGCCTGTGATAGAGGGAGACAACCCCCACTCTTCACATGACGGTAATGCCACTGAGCATACACGATTTTAACAGAGGTCGCCTTCGCTAAGTGCATGGTGTGGGGAGTGACAATCCATCAGCGAGAACCAACGGGAAGGGATTCCGCCCTTGAGGAGCAAGGCAGAGAAAGGCCCGGGATATAGTTCGGGTAGGCAGGGACAACAAGCTCTCGGGTCTCATCTACCCGGCCTGCATGCCCAAGGCGCGGATTGTCCTTTAAACCTCCTGCCGCATGCTCGATTTCCTCATGCACGTCAATCGCGGCGGCTGGACACGGGACCAACCTGCTTTACAATTCTAACCCGCCAACACCCGTCTCACGGCAATCATAAAGGGAGAGAAAAACGCCAACCATGCCCCGTAATGGCGCCCCGTCGCGGAGGAGATGACGCGATGACAGCACATCCCGATGTGATCCGGTTGTTCAAGGCCGAATTGGAACTCTGTAAGGTCACGCCCGACGAGACCGTCGCAGTGCTGACCGAGGGCGAGGAGAAGCGTGACTATGCCGAGGCGTTTCTCGCTGCCGCCGAGGAGCTGGAGGCGACGAGCTTTCAGCTCAACCTCGTCAAACGCCATCCACAGCCGGGCGACAAGCGCAAGCGGACATCCCTGACGGGCAACCAGCCGGCAATCGAGGCGCTCAAAAGCGCCGACCTCCTGATCGACCTCGTCGGCCTTCTCTGGTCGGCCGAGCAGAACGCCATTACCGCGACGGGCACGCGCATGCTCATGGTGCGCGAGCCGATCGAGGTGCTGACGCGCATGTTCCCGCGCGAAAGCCTGCGCCGCCGAGTCGAGGCGGCGCAGCGCATGCTCGCGGCGGCGCAGGAGCTGCGCATCACGTCACCCGCCGGAACGGACGTCACCTATCGCCTCGGTGTCTATCCAGTCCTGACGCAGTACGGCTATACCGACACCCCAGGCCGCTGGGATCATTTCGCCGGCGGGTTTCTCTACACTGGCGCCGCAGACGATGGCGTCGACGGGACGGTGGTGATCAACACGGGCGACATCCTCTACCCGTTCATGCGCTATCTCAATCATCCGATCCGGCTGACCATCGCGCGCGGCATGGTGACGCAGATCGAGGGAAGCGGGGTCGAGACGGAGCTGCTGAAGAGTTTTATTGAGCGCTTCGACGATGCGCGGGCCTATGCCGTGTCGCACATCGGCTGGGGCATGGATGAGACGGCGCAGTGGGAGTATCTGGGCACGGGACGCAACGCCATGCAGGCGACGGGTTGTGACGGACGGGCATTTTACGGCAACGTCCTCTTCTCCACCGGGCCGAACCTCGAACTTGGCGGCAAGAACGACACCCCCTGCCACCTCGATATTCCGCTGCGCGGATGTACGTTAACCCTGGATAGTCAGACGATCGTCGAAAATGGCGACATCGTGCCGCAAGAACTCCGGGCCGAGGGCATGTAGGCGCCCGGTCAGGACAACATATGCCGCGCTCTATGAACAGGAGAAACGCATGCAGTTCGGCTGGTTGACCCTATCGCTTTCACCCTCGCCGGAGGAAGACGCCACGCGCATTGATCAGCAACTAGCCAGGCTTGCTACGCGGAGGAGCTGGGCTTTGACGATGTGTGGCTGACCGAGCATTACTTTACCGGCGAAAGTGTCTATAACGATCCGCTCGTCTTTGCCTCGGCCCTGGCGATGCGGACGACCCGGGTGCGCTTTGGCTTTGCCGTGCTGCAGATGGCGTTGCACCATCCGGTGCGCTTAGCCGTGCAGCTTGCCCTGCTGGATAACTTGTGTAAAGGGCGGCTCGATGTCGGCATCGGGCGGGGCACCATTTACAATGAATACGAATTTATGGGCTACGGCCTACGCAGTGCGGATAGCCGCGCCCGCATGGACGAGGCGATGGAAATCCTCACGCGAGCCTGGACCGAAGCGCCGTTGGCGTATGACGGCGCGTATTATCAGCTCCGCGTGCCCGAATTGCGGCCGCGTCCCTATCAACAGCCGCATCCGCCGATCTGGCGCAGCGTCATCTCTCCCGCCTCGTTTACGGAATGCGGCCGTCTTGGCGTGCCGCTTCTGACCACCCGCTTAACGGTGGAACGCATTGCGGAGCGGTGGAAGCTCTATGAAGAGGGGCTGGAAGCAGGGGGGCACGATGCCAGAACGAAGCAGCATCTCCTGCAACAAGCTGCAGTCTGGCGCAACGTGTATGTGGCTGAGAGTGATGCGCAAGCGGAGGAGGAGCTGGCGGAGGTGCTGCTGCATAGCCGCGTGCATATGACACATGTGCGGTCCGCGTATAATCCCGAGGATTTTCAGGTCGATCCCGCCATGCTCAATCCCTGGTCCAATCCCGCCGTGTCCGACGAGGACGCCTTGCGCTATGTCCTGGAGACGGGGTCGGTGTACGGCTCACCGGCGCACGTGCAGGAGCAGCTGGCGGCGTTGCGCGATGCGGGTGTGCAGCATGTGCTATGTCAGATGGGTTTTGGCGATATGGCGCACGACAAGGTGATGACGTCCATGCGGCGTTTTGGCGAACAGGTGATGCCAGCTCTGCGGTTGTGAACGGTCATAAGGTAGCTAACGCCATGATCGATACACCGTGTATTGAACTTGATCCAGAGGTAGAAACTTAGACAGAAAAGGGGGCCATCCTCTTTTCCCTTAAAGTGTGAAAAGAAATGGCTGTATTTAACACGCATATTCTAGATGCGATCCTGCGCCAACAGCGTGAGGCGCAAGAGCAGGAACGACAGATGCTGCTCGCGCTGCTTTGCGAGACACTAGACAGCTTGTCCGCCTCATATCGCCTTGATCAGGTCTACATCTTTGGATCGCTCATTCGTCCTTGGGCATTTGGGCATTCACCGCAGGTTCGGATATTGATCTTGCCGTCGAATCGATGGCCCCTGAGCATTTCTTTACCCTCATGGGTATCTTGGCCGCTGAACTTGGACGGGAAGTGGATCTGATTGATCTTCGTCAATGTCATTTTGCGTCACAAATTCGCCAAGCTGGTAGGCTATGGACAGCGGCGCACTAATCATTTTGCGCACGGAGGTCGATTTGGCATCCCTTCCGGAGGCGACATGACCCCTGATATCCATGCGTTTGTTCCCGGCACCGAAGTCCACATCGCTGGCGCACCTGATGGCCCGCCGGCGGGCTTGACCTTTGCGGCCAAGGACCTTTTCGATGTCGCCGGATATCCGACGGGCGGCGGGAATCTCGACTGGGCGGCGTACAACCCGGCGCCGACGCGCCATGCCTGGGCGGTGCAGACGCTGCTGGACGCGGGGGCGTCCCTGATTGGCAAAACCATCACCGATGAAGTGTCGCTCGGCATTCTGGGTGAAAATCCTTTCGATGGCACGCCACTCAATTCGGCGGTGCCCGACCGCGTGCCCGGCGGGTCGTCTTCGGGTTCAGCTGCGGCTGTGGCGGCGGGTCTCGCCGATACGGCCATTGGGACGGATACGGGCGGCTCGGTGCGCGTCCCGGCAAGCTTTTGCGGGCTGTACGGCATGCGCCCAACGCATGGACGTCTCGACCTGCGTGGGATGCTGCCGCAGGCGCCAAGTTCGGATACAACGGGCTGGTTTGCGCGCGATGCCGAGACCTTCGCCCGTGTCTCTGCCGTCATGCTAGAGGAGCCGATCCCAACCACCCTGCCGGACCGGCTGGTGGTGGCGGTCGACGCGTTCGGTTTCGCGGGTGAGGCGGTGCAGACGGCGCTTGCCCCCCTGATGCACCAGCTTGCCGCGCTCATCGGCCAGAGGCGCGACGATGTGTTGGCGCCGATGGGCTTGTCGATCTGGGGCCGTGCGCAGCGGTCGTTGCAGCCGTATGAGGCCTGGTTGACGTTCAAGGATTGGATCGATGCCCGCAACCCGCGCCTGGCCTTTAACGTTGCCCGTGGCCTCCTGATAGGCTCGATGATTCCCGAGGCCGACCGCCAGTGGGCCAGTCTGATGCGGCAGGAGGCACGGGCCCGCGTGACCTACCTCGTGCCGCCGGGGACCATTTTGGCCATGCCGACAACACCATTCCCAGCGCCCAAGCGGGGGTTGCCGCTCTCGGAGCAGAGCCCGCTACGCGAACGCATCCTCTGCCTCTGTGCCCATGGGGGTTTGACGGGCGTGCCGCAGGTGAGCATTCCCGGTGCGACAGTAGATGGCGCACCCATCGGCCTGTCGCTGGTGGGTGGTCACGGCACGGATGCAACCCTGGTTGCGGTGGCTCAAGCCCTGGCGCTATGGTAAGGCGATCAGCGCCTACGTCTCTACGACCGATCCCTGCCCATCGCTGGCGTGTGACGCACGTCACCCATGTCGCGTGACACCATTCACGGTATCAAAGCCTCATGAAGTCTTACATTCTGTGGGCCAAGACGACACCGCCTGATCTTGTCGAAACCATCATCCACAGAAGGAACACGTTATGGCAGAGGATCATGTTGAAGTCACGAATCAGTCCTGGTTCAGCCGCCTCGGTAGTGCCATGGCCGGCATGCTGATCGGTCTGATTGTGTTTCTTGCCGCCTTCCCTTTGCTGTTTTGGAATGAAGGGCGGGCCGTGAAACGCTATAAAACGCTCAAAGAGGGACAGGGAGCCGTTGTCTCGGTGGCGGCCAACCAGGTCGAGGCGGCGCATGAGGGCAAACTGGTCCATGTGACCGGTCTGGCCAACACCGATGAAACCCTACGGGATGCCGCCTTCGGCATGTCGGTTCGGGCGTTGCGGTTGTCTCGCAACGTCAAAATGTACCAGTGGAAGGAACTTAAGGAAAGTAAGAGAGATAAGAAGCTGGGGGGTAGCACCGAAACGGTGACCACCTATCGTTATAAACGTGGGTGGACTGATAAGCTGATCAGGTCCAGTCATTTTAAACAACCGGATGGGCATACGAATCCTGATGCTATGCCGTATGCCTCGCAAACCTTTGTTGCCAAGACGGTCACACTTGGCGCCTTTGCCTTGCCCGCGTCGATGGCACGCCAAATTAATAGAGTTGTTCCTCAATAGCATAAGATCAGGTTCCCTAGCCCAGCCCAGATGCCCACCGAATCATCCTCAAAGTGATCTTTGCGGTTGCGGAAACGCTGCACCAAAATGTTGAAACGCTTCATACCGCCGATGGCATGTTCGATCAAGATGCGAACTTGACTCACGGCATAATTCGCCGCCTGCTGCTCCGCCGTCAATTCTGGAGTCGGATTCGTCTTGCTCTTCCGGGGTTTCTTGTGTGGAATCTCAAGCATTTCGCCTTTGTAGTCCGACTGAATCCCCTGATAACCCAGGTGCACCCAAACTTCTACGTCACTAAACCGGTCTAAGTCCGGTGGGAACTCTTGTTTTAACATGCTGTAATCATGGTTGTGACCACTAAACGTACGGCCCAGAAAGACGATCCATTTATCCGGCATCGACATCACTGTATTTTTCAGCGTATGGCTTTTTTTTACCACTATAGTGTTCACGTTGGGTCGTCTCATCTTGTGACCGGCGATAGCTTCTTTCAGTCGCATCAATAATCAGTTGATCCACACCTGACAACGCCTCCCTCAACGACTCTGGGGTCTTCAACTCTCGATAAGGCATGAGGTCTAACTGCACTAACGTGTCATACAGGATGGGAGAGAGCTTATGGAGATTTTCATTCGCTTTCGAACGTACCATACCAAATTGTGCACCAAGAACATCAAACGTCGGATACGTCTTGTAATAATATAGAACGAACAGGAGTTTGTCTGACAGAGTGGGTAATTTGCCTTTGATACCTGCACCCGGCTTTCGGCTGCGTTTGCCAGCTTGGACACCCTCCTCATAGCGTTTTTGCTGAGCCTGTTGATAGACGTGGCTGAAGGCGGGCAGCAAGAAGTCAAATTGCGTCTGAGACACACCGGTTAAGGCTTTCATCTGCCGATCATCTCGGATAACCAATGACCTGGCTGGGCTCCCTCCATCGTTTGGGGGAGGATAGCCTACCTCATTAACTATTGGGGAACAACCCTAATACCCCCAAGCCCTTGGCGCTTCGTACAGGACAGCCGGTCCCCCACGACCTCGTGGGGGGCGCGCAATGGCACGGCAACACGTTATACATCGGGAGCGATCCTGCAGCCCCACAGATCGGCGATGTGCGTGTGTCCTTCGAGGTTGTCGAGCCCACCCACGTGAGCCTCGTCGCACAACAAACCGCCGGGACGTTCCAACCGTATGCCGCTCAGACCGGCGGGACGGTCGCATTGCTGCAGACGGGCGTTCATCGGGTTGAGGCCATGTTCCAAAACGCGCAGACGGATAACGTTATCTTGACTTGGATTCTCCGCGTTAGCGGCTTTCTTTGTATGCTCTTCGGCCTGCATCTGATTTTCAAGCCGCTGGTGGTCGTCGCGGATGTCGTGCCGTTTGTGGGCAATCTCGTGGCCATTGGAACGGGCATCTTGGCTTTCATCCCGGCCGCGGTCTTGGCGGTCATCACCATCGCCATGGCATGGGTGGCCTATCGTCCGCTCCTCGGCGGCACGCTGTTTGCCGTGGCGCTCGGGTTGTTGGTTGTAATCGTGGTCAAGATGCGGCAAGCTCAAACGCCGCCGGAAGACGTGTCCGCACCGGCGGTAGGCGGTCCGGCGCCTGCCGCCATGGCGCCGGAGATAAGCGATAGGGGCCTGAACGCGTGAGCCTATAGAGGGGTGTGTCGCCGACCTCGGATCGCGTTAGGGGTAGACACACACGAATGCGGAATGCGGAATGCGGAATGGTGTCGCCGACCTCGGATCGTGTTAGGGGTGGACACAGTGACAAAATACGTGAATAATGCCTATTGGTTACGATGTCTATCATCAGGACGCGACTACGACTATGAGGAGGTCCGACATGTCTGCAACGGTCAACGCAACAGAGAAATCGGCGATGAAACTCCGGCACGGTACGAAGGAGACAACACCTTTTGTTCCGGGACGGCGGGAGTTTTTCAAATATCGTGACCTGGGCGTCACCGACGCCACCAATGGCGAGATGCGCGCCCAAGTCATGTCGGCTATCACCGGCATGACGGAGCCGACCGGGTGGCATTATCACGTCTGCGACGGGCAGTTCGTCTACGCTCTGAAGGGCTGGGTCGAGCTTGAATTCGAGACCGGTGAGCAGCTTCGCCTGGAGGCGGGTGAGTCTCTATTTATCCCGGGCGGCATGCGCCACAACGAGACCAGTACCTCGGATGATCTGGAAGTTCTGGAGATTTCCGTGCCTGCGGAAATGGGCACGGTGGCCTGCGAGCGACCCGAAGGATTGCCGGCTCACGCATGATGCCACGTCTGGGTGAGGGATTTTGTCGGTGAGCGCCAGCTGGAGGGTGAGCGCCAGCTGGAGGGTGAGCGCCAGCTGGAGGGTGAGCGCCTCTTGCTGGCGACAGGGATAGATTCCACAACCGGTACGAATTTAGCCTGCTACTCGGATACCGATTGCCATCGCGTTGGCAGCCCTTGGTGATGCGAAAGGAAAAAAAGATGATCAAGCACGTTCGCGGCGCGATATGGCTGAGCCTGATCCTAGTTCCACTGCTCATCATGGCCCCGGTTGCCGGGTCGGCTGAGAGGTCAATCCATCAACGCTTTGACCAAGTCTTGCGGTCGTCGGTGGCGGATGGAACGGTGAACTACATGCGCATTTTACATGACCCCAATTTCACCCAATATCTTCAAGACTTGAAGTCCGCACCCACGTTTCGGAGCCAGGCCGCAGCGCTCTCCTACTGGATTAATGCCTATAATGCGTTAGCCATTAAGGGCATTTTGGATGGCCGCTCACCCCGTACGTTGCTGGGGAGATTCGGCTATTTCAAACAAGCAAAATATCAAGTCGGCGGGAAAAAGATCAACCTGTACGATCTCGAACGAAAGGTCCTGGTCCCAATGGGAGAGCCGCGCATCCACTTTGCGATCAATTGCGCCTCGCAATCCTGCCCAAAGCTGCTAGCCATGGTCTATACGGCAGACACACTGGAGCAGCAGCTGGATGCCAATACCCGAGCCTTTATTAACGATCCGACGCGGAATCAGTTCGACCGGGAAAAAAAGATCGCGTATGTCTCGAAGATTTTCGACTGGTTTAAACAAGACTTCAACCAGCACTCTGGGTCGGTCCAAAAGTATTTATCCCGCTATGTTGCAGACCCCGACATCGCCAAAGACTTGGCGAACGAGCAGTACAAGATCAAGTACCTGAAGTATGACTGGCGGTTAAACGGCACGGCGCCTCAAGCGGAAGGATAACGTCTAGGTGGGTTCGCCCCGACGAACAACATCACCTGGTGCGGTATCTTCACGTCCTCATGCTGGGTGTACGTCGACGTCAGGGGGTCAAGTGGACGGATTTGCTGATTGCGAATGCAACCTCCCCGAAGCAAGCCCTCGGGGAATCGCACCCTGCAAGGGATTCCATCAACCTCAACACGTAGAACGGCGTTTAGGTCGATTCGGCCGCTGGGGCGGCGCAGCCGTTATCGCAGCGCCGCAGCCGGCTTGCTCATATTGTGTTCGTAGAGATCGAACAAGCCATCTCGATTGAGATGCATGGACGCAGGTGGGTGGGTAGGATCGAGACCCGCCTCCAAACAGCGTTGCCAAGACGCTCGAATTTCTGGCCTTAAACCGGAGGCCGTGACGACCCCGGAATCCTCCAGCAATGTACGAGCTTGTTGCAGATGGTCCTGTGATATAGGTCATGTTCTTCGGGGGTTGCGCTTATCGCCCACATATTGGCATTCTTTATGCGGTCTTTTAAGCTTGGCTGAATGTTGTGATCTCCTGATTTTAAGCCCGTATGTCTAGGAATCAACCCTGAGCAGTTGCGAACCAGCGGGAGGCCAACCCTGATGAAAGCAGCGGTTCTGCATGCGTATGACGCTAGCTTGACCAAGTCGCCGTTCGTCGTCTACGAAGACGTTCCCGAGCCGAAAATAACCAAGCCTAACGATGTTATCGTCCGGGTAGGAGGGGCTGGTGTCTGCCGAACCGACTTGCATATTATCGAGGGGATTTGGCGGCAGCACGTGGCGGTCAACTTACCCTATATTATGGGCCACGAAAATGCCGGGTGGATCGAGGCAGTGGGTTCCGGGGTGGAACAGATCAAGGTCGGCGATCCGGTGGTGTGTCATCCGTTGATCACCAGTGGTCATGATTTGGCGGCCCGCCGCGGTCACGATATGCACATCGCCGATAGCGCCTTTCCGGGGATTAATACCCATGGCGGGTACGCGGAGCTGTTGCTGACCAATGAGCGGGCGCTGATCAAACTCCCGGAGAGTTTAGCGCCCAAGGATGTCGCCCCGTATACCGACGCCGGTTTAACGGCGTATCACGTGGCGAAAAAAGCCTCCCGCCATCTCTTGCCTGGCGAGTATGCGGTGGTGATCGGGGCCGGTGGGTTGGGGCATATCGGCATTCAGTCGCTGGCGGCGCTCTGTGGTGCGGAAATCATTGCAGTGGACCGCTCGGACCTCGCCTTAGAGCTCGCCCAGGAATGCGGGGCGCATCATTTGGTCAAAGCCGATGGAAATGAAGTCGAAGCGGTGTTCAACTTGACGGGGGGAAACGGGGCGGAAGCCGTGATCGATTTTGTGGGAGAGGGTGACGCCGTTGAAAAGGGTCTGACGATCACCCGCAATGCCGGCTTTTATTACATCGTGGGATATGGTGGGAAAGTCGAAATTCCCACCATTCAGATGATCATTACGGAAAAAACCATTGTGGGCAATCTGGTCGGATCCTACGCCGAACTCGTGGAGTTGATGGCCTTGGCAGATCGTGGCCGGGTCAATCTGGCGACTCGGGAATACCGGCTCAGTGAGGCCGATCAGGCGTTGCATGACCTGCATGCCGGCCGCGTTCGGGGCCGAGCCGTCTTGGTGCCGTGAGGCGCTTGGGGTTCTGACAGGGGGCGCCGCTTGGGCGCCGCGATTGGAGGGGGTGTCAGCAAGGAGGACGACATGTTCACGACGGCAAGTGGAGAGGATGTTTTCATTATTGATGGACACGTGCATCTCTGGGACGCCAGCCCGGAAAATGTGTCCAATAAATACGGCCAGGGCTTTATTAATTGTTTTTACGATTACCATCGGAATTTGAGCCCGGAAGACTATGTGTGGGAGCAATCCGTCTTCAACAAATATGGGCCTGAAAAGATGATCAAGGACGTCTTTGTTGACGGGTATGTGGACATGGGGATTTTTCAGCCCACTTACCTGACGGATTTTTATACGAACGGATTTAACACCACCGAGCAAAACGCTGTGCTCAAAGCGCGTCATCCCGACCGGTTTATCCTCAATGGCTCCTGGGATCCGCGCGAGGGGGAGCGGGGTCTCGACTACTTGACCTCGCTCTCGGAACGCTACGGCATCCAGGGCGTCAAGCTCTATACGGCGGAGTGGCGAGGGGATTCCAAAGGGTGGAAGCTCAACGATCCCTCGGCGATGCGTTACCTGGAAAAATGCCAGGCACTCGGCATTAAAAATATCCACGTGCACAAGGGTCCCACCATCTGGCCGCTCAATCGCGATGCCTTCGACGTCCATGACGTCGACGAAGCGGCCACCGCGTTTACTGAGCTGAACTTTATCATCGAGCACTGCGGTCTGCCGCGCCTCGAGGATTTCTGCTGGATCGGGACGCAGGAACCCAATGTCTATGGCGGCCTCGCGGTGGTCATGCCCTTTATCCATAGCCGGCCGCGTTATTTCGCCGAAGTGATGGCCAATCTGCTGTGGTGGCTGGGTCCTGACCGTCTCCTCTTTGCCAGCGACTACGCCATCTGGCATCCGCGCTGGATTGTGGAGAAGTTCTTGGCGTGCAAGCTGCCCGAGGATATCCGGCAAGAGTTCGGCGTCGATCTCAGCTTAGACGTCAAAAAGCAAATACTCGGTGAGAATGCGGCGCGGCTCTACGGCATCGATATCGAAGCGCAGAAAACGAAGTTGGCGCAAGATGCCATCGCCGTTGCGGGGTGAGGCCACCATGGAGACGGGCACGCAAGAGACGACGGCGTCGGCGGTCTATCGTCAACTTGACCAAGTCTACGATCCGGAGCTCGATCAGCCGTTGACCGAGCTGGGATTTATTGGCGGCGTCGACATCACTGGGGGCATGGTGACGGTGCAATTCCGTTTGCCCACGTATTGGTGCGCCGCCAACTTCGCGTTCATGATGGCCACCGATATTCGGGATCGGGTCTCGGAATTACCGTGGGTGCACCGGGTCGAGGTGCGCCTGCAAGATCACTTCCTCGAACAGGAAATCAATGAGGGGGTCAACCGGGGCCGGACGTTCCAGGCGACGTTTCCCGATTGGGCCACGGGCGATGTCGACGAGCTGCGGGAGACGTTTCGCGCCAAAGCCTTTGAGGTTCGGCAGGAGCGTTTGCTACGGTGGCTTTGCGGCCATCATACACTGGCGTCTCGAAGAGCTTCAGCAGCTCCCGGTCGATGCGGAAGGCGCGCGCTTGATCGAGCGCTACCTGGCCATACGGCAAGAGAGGGGCCGCGCCGGCGATCCTGGCGCGGTGGTGTTTTCGCGGCCTGATGGCTCGCCTTTGGAGGCGGCGCAGTTGCGCTCGTACTTGCAAGCGGCCGGCCGAACGCGATTGTCGATGGAATTTAACACCATGTTTTGCAGTGGGCTGCTGAAGACGCGGTATGGCGAGGGCTCACGGCATGGCGAGCTCAACCTGTATGAGTGAGGAGGCGTCTACGAGTTCAAAATGGTCCTGGAAGGCCGGCGGCCGGGACGCTGGCATAATCATGACCCTGTCCTGAGTCCTCCCAAACGTTCCACATGGCCATTTCTCCGCGGTTGCCAGGTATCCGGAGCTAGCAGACCAACCATACGTCTTGTCAACTTTGACAGGCTTATGCCGTTTCTGATAAAAAGGTGAGGCACATGACAGGTTCAGCCAGAGGCCCAACAAACCGGGAGGAAGGTCACCATGGCGATGGGAATACCATACAAATTCGCCGACGGTCTGGTCAATATGGAGACAGGGCTCATCAGCCGGGAGATCTTTGTCAATGACGCGATCTACCAGCAGGAGCAAGAGCAGGTATTCACACGCGCCTGGCTCTTCGTCGGCCACGAGAGTCAGATTCCACAGCCGGGCGATTATTTTATCTCCGGCATGGGGGAAGAATCCGTGATCCTGTGCCGCGACCGGGAAGGCGAGGTCCACGTGTTCCTCAACTCCTGCCGGCACCGCGGCATGAAGGTTTGCCGCTACGACGAGGGCAACACGCCCGTCTTCACCTGTCCGTACCACGGATGGAGCTATGCGACCGACGGCAAGCTGGCGGGGGTGCCGTTCTACAAAGATGCCTATCACGAGAACCTAGATCGGTCGCAATGGGGCCTGATCGAGGTGGCGCAGCTCTACAATTATAAGGGCACGATCTGGGCGACATGGGATGCGGCAGCCCCGCCTTTTCTAGAATACCTGGGGGAGTTTGCGCTCTTTTTGGACTTGTGCATCGATGCATGGGATGGGCGCGAGGGGAATGTCGAGGTATTGGGCGGGGTGCAGAAATGGCTGATCCCGTGCAACTGGAAATTTCCGGCGGAGAATTTCAGCGGCGATAGCTACCACAACATCAGCCACCGCTCCGTGGACATGGTGGGCATCGGCCCCAGTGGCGCCGGCCGCCGGGATCGGCGGGAACTCGATATGTCGCGCCGGCTGCATGTCAGTTTCCCGGAACGGGGCCATCAGACGAGTGTCTACGTGCTTCCCAAGGATGCCTCACCTCCCACGGCGTACCAGGGCTCGCCTGTGGTCGGCGAGTATTTCAGGCATTGTGAGGCCGAGCGGCGCCGGCGCAAAGGGAAGTGGGGCCGCCTCATCGGCAGCCCCGGCGAGATTTTCCCGAGCACCGCACTGCTGCCGCGCCAGCCGCGTTCCATTGCGGTTTGGCATCCGCGCGGACCGCATCAGACCGAGGTATGGCGATGGTATCTGGTGGACCAGGATGCGCCGCAGGAAGTGCGGGATTATCTGCGTGCCTACTATATGCGGTATTCGGGCCCAGGTGGCATGACCGAACAGGACGATATGGAGAACTGGAACTATGCGCACGCTGCCAGCCGGGGTACGATTGCGCGGCGTTATGCCTACAACTACGCTCAGGGGCTGGGGTATGAGCAGTGCGATTATACCTATGAGGGGCTCACCATCCCCGGAATGGTGACGGACCTGACGGAGGCGAAGTCGAGCGAGGATAACCTGCGGAATTTCTACAGGCGCTGGGCCGCGTTCATGGATGCGGAAAGCTGGGATGCGCTCACCACTTGGCGGAATGGGAAGAGCGCTTTGCCACTCGCCGGCGACTAGCGGTAAGTGCCTGGACAGCATGAGCGACGTCGCAGTTTGGCGCGCTGATCAAGTACTGGAGCGAGTTGCGAAATCATCCCTTCACGAGTCGCGCGAGCTAGAACGCCGACTGTTCCGGTCAGGCAAAGTCCAAGACGATGGCCAATGCGTCGTGCGCGTCCGTCGTCCAGGAGGACCAGAGCGTCTGATGTCTGAAGAGCCAATGCCAGAACTTTGCGTTCGCCGGTTCCCAAGGCATTGGCGAGGTGTAAGGTCTCATCATGGACGGGGACGTGTACCTGCAACCAGGCGACCGTTGCGGGGTCGGGCAAGGGAACCCCCAGAGCGCGGCCAACCGCTAATTCTCGGACGACCGCGGGAGGGATGCGTACCTGATGATAAAAACGTTGAAGAAACGCAAGGTAGCCCAGTTGGTACAGATATTGAAGCGGGGACGTGTTACTGATTACCGTCTTAGGCACGGGTGATATCCTCGGCGATCTCCTCAGCATTTAATGTACATGCCGATACGTCCAATTCTACAAGCTTGGTAAGGAAAAGGGGGTTGGGCATCCCTGCCAATTCGGCAGCCTTGCCCGCAGAGATTTTTCCCAACTCGAATAGTTTTACTGCTGCGGCTAACAAGAGTTCCCGGCCTAGTTCACTGGAGCGGACATTCAGGGCCAGGTCCAAGTCATCGGGGATGGAGAGTGTGATATCACCCATGCGTTAATCCTTTCTATGAACTCGTGCATACTCCCTGATATGGTATAGGAACACAGGCCGATGGCCCCGTGTGACGGCTACAGGCGGTAAAGCGCTTTGGCGTTGTGATATAAGATGCGCTCCTTAGTCTCTTGGCTAATGTCGGTGCGCTGGCGGAATATCGTAATAGCATCCACTTCGCTGGACGGGTCGGTATGGCCGTAGTCGGTGCCGATGACCAGGCTGCGCTCGCCCGCATAGCGGAGGGCGTAGGGCAGGTCATCGTCCGTCTGGCACGTGACAAAGATGTTGTGGTCGCCAAAGAGATCGCTGGGCACATCCTGGCCTGCAGCTTCGTAGCGGCGGGCCACCTCATGATGCACCCATGGCATCCACTGGGCTGATGATTCGATCATCCCCCAGCGGAGCTGTGGAAACACGCGGGGCAGTTCTCCCATCAGCAGCAGGTAACACGTGACCACGGTTGGCACCCGGAACATGGCGAACGCCACCGTATTAAACCCTTCCGGAAAGGAGCGCAACAGATCACACTGCGCCAGGTTGCCATTGGCGATGTGGATCGCAATCGCCATATCGAGGCGGCTCGCCTCTTCATAGATGGGATAGAAGTAGGGATCGGTCATGGAGCGGTTGCCTTCCAGGGGGCGCATGCAGACCGCGACGCGGCGCCGTGCGCTTTGGCGGTGCGAATCTGCAGCAGCGCCTCATCCAGTATCAGGGTAGGCACCACGCATGACCAGCGCAGGCGGTTATCGCTCTGTTTCCACCCATCGCCTAGCCAGCGGTTCCAGGCGCGGCACAGGGCGGCTTCCACGTCCGGCCGTTGCGTCACCTGTTCGATCCACATGGTGTTGTGAAGCACCTGGATATCGATCCCGAGTTCATCCATGTGCCGCAGACGCAGCGCCACGTCGTCCAACTCGCGTGCGGCCTGCGGTGTTTCCATATTCCGATTGGCCCGCTGCGACAGCTCCCGCAGCTCTGCCTCCGTGAGGTCGGGGAAGCGCAGTCCGCCAGCCTCTCCCTCAATGGCCCACAGTTGCCTGTCCGGGGCAAAGGATGATGGGACGAGGACGGGCCGAAAGCGCTGTTCCGACGGTTCGAGGTAGTCCCACGTGCGCTCCATTTCGATGACGTGGGCGTCGGCGTCGATGACCTGGAGCGTGGTTGCTATTGCCATGTCATGCCTCCTATGAAAAAAGGACTGAGGACTGAGGACTGAGTAAAAGACGTTTTTCCTCATTTCCGGGCGCCGCAGGCGCGGCATGCCGACTCCTTTTCCGGCGTTATGACGACGCCCGCTCCCGCCCCAAGTCCGCAACGATCTCGGCGCCAAGCTGGCGGAACACCTCGGGCGCAATCTTGATTTTCGTCTCCCGCTCCCCACCGCCGAGAATCACCCATTCCAACGCCATGAGGCGCGCGTCCACATAGAGCGGCAATCCGGCAGGCAACGCAAAGGGCGTCACCCCACCCAACTGCATACCGGTTAGGGTCGCCATTTCCTCGGCTGTGGCAAATGACGCTCTCGATACCCCGAGAAGCTGCCGCACCCGCCGGTTCACATCGAGTTGGGTGGTCGCTAACACCACACAGGCGGCGAATTGCTTGGGCTCGCGTTTGGACGCCACAATGATCGTGTTGCCGGAGTGTTCCAGCGCATAGCCGTAGTGCTCACAAAACGCCGCGGTATCGGCATAGGCCGGGTCGATCGTGATCAACTCATACGGCACACCGAGCGCCGCCACGGCGTCGATGACCTGCTGTGCGGCGGTGTCCATGTGTCACACCATCCCGGCGGATGAGCCGCCATCCACCATGTAGACCCCGCCTGTGCAGAAGCTGCTCTCGTCACTGGCCAGAAACAGCATCAGCCGCGCCACTTCCTCCGGGTCGCCGTAGCGCTGCAGCGGAATGCGCGACGCCGTCATCTGCTTGAGCTGTTCGACGGTCATATTCCCCCCCGCTTGCGAGGCGCGCATTTCTTCCAGCGACCGCATCATACGGGTCTCGATCGGCGCCGGATTCACCGTGTTGACGCGAATGCCATCCGCGGCACATTCCAGGGCCGCCGTGCGCATCAGGCCAATGACCGCATGCTTGCTGGCGGTGTAGGGTGACGTGCCACGCGAGCCCCGGACGCCTGCCCCAGACGAGGTGATCACGATGCTGCCGCCGCCGCGGGTGCGCATGACGGGGATGACATACTTCAGACCCAGCCAGACGCCGCGAACATTGACCGCCATGACCTGATCGAAGACATCGACCGGATAGTCCGGAATAGGCTGCACCACGCCTTCGATGCCGGCATTGGCCAGGAGAATGTCCACACCCCCGTAACGCTCGACCGCTGCATCGATGTAGTGCTGCACGGACTCCGGCTGCGTGGTATCGGCCACGGCATAGCTGGCCTGGGCGCGCCCGGCATCCTGTACGGCTTGCTGCAGCGCCGCCTCGTTGAGATCCACCAGCAAGGCTTGCGCGCCTTCCCCGGTAAAAATGCGGGCAGCCGCCCGGCCAATGCCGCCCGCCCCACCCGTAATCACCGCTACTTTCCCCGTCAGTCGCGCCACTTGCGCTCTCCTCTGTGCGGGTTTGCCATGGGCTCGCCTGCATCCGCGCAGGCGAGCGCTACCCGTGTGCTAGTCGGGACTAATGCTGCCGGGCCGGTACGGGCATGCCGGGAATTTTGACATTGACGGAGCCCAGGTGGTTACGGCTGGTAAAGTACAGGGTTTTCCAGTCGTTGCCGCCAAAGGCGAGATTGGTGGTGGCCGGCGCCCCATGTACGATCCGGCCCAGCTTCTTGCCACTTGGGTCCATGATCCACAATCCCCCCGATCCGCCACAGTAGACGTTGCCTTCCACATCGACCTTCATACCATCGGGGACACCGGGTTCGTCGCCCTGCAAGTCGACGAAGATGCGGTCGGTCCCCTTCGCCAGGGTGCCGTTGGGCTGCAGATCGAACGCACGGATGTGTCCGCGCCGGGAGTCGTTAATGTAGAGCACGCTTTCATCGGGAGAGAAGGCGAGCCCATTGGGCACGACAAAATCATCGATGAGCAGGGTGAGCGTGCCCAGATCGGGTGTGACGCAGTACACACCGGAAAACGGCAGATCCCACTGCTCCGCAGGTAGGGGACTGGTCCAGGGATCGGTAAAGTAGATGCAGCCGTCAGACTTCACCACCACATCATTGGGGCGGTTGAGCCGCCGCCCCTGGAAGCTGTTGGCGACCACGGTAATGCTGCCGTCGGACTCTTGCCGGGTGACCCGCCGGCTGTCATGCTCGCAGGCGATCAACCGGCCTTGCAGGTCTCGCGTCAGG
The DNA here is from genome assembly GCA_965178525.1 of uncultured bacterium. GTDB lineage: Bacteria > Tectomicrobia > Entotheonellia > Entotheonellales > Entotheonellaceae > CBCXVS01. The sequence goes on from CBCXVS010000020.1 coordinate 27,849, forward strand.
CCATTGGCCCGGTTTGTCGGCTCCTGGAACATGGACGCGCCCTCGCCAGGCACGTACTTCATCCGTCGGTTGTTATGGATGTCACTGAAGAGCAGGTAGCGGCCTTCGTTAAACCAGATCGGTCCTTCTGCCGGCCCCTGGTCGCCGCCGAATCCATCGGCCAACTCCTGGATGGGCTCGGATGTGGAGATGATATTTTCCAGCTCTGGGGCGAATTGCTCGATGGGCATGGGCGACTCCTCCTATCCAACCTCATATGGGCACGATAATCCGCACACAACGCACGCTGTCCGCCCGAGATGGGGGACCTGATCGCTGCGCCGGAAGCGTCAGATGGGTACGCAGTATAAACGCCTTTTGCTCGCAAGGCCACTGAGACGGTGATCAAACCGGTCAGCAGGCGGGGTGGGATTTGGCATGAAAGGTAACACGATCGCCGTGGGCATCGTGTTGTTACCAGTTGAAGACGCCGGGCGGATAAGACTGATACCGACCCGGCCTATCCTATCAACCTTGACAACATTTATGGGGACATGCCAAGTGGCTTGAGCGGGGAGCGACATCGCCGTCAGCCGAACCGCGTCTTGGCCCACCCCTCTTCAAAAGGACTGTGAAAGAGCGGCGCAGACGTTTTGCGTTGGTATTTCCATGCGCCATTGACCTTGACGTACACCTTGTTATCGATCCCCGCCCGCCACATGGCCCGATTATCCGCGCCGAGGGTGCAAGGCATGAACAGATACCACTGCGCCCGGGCCGTGTCGCCGGTCACGTCAATCTGCCCATTCAGGCTGTAATGAATGGCAAAGCTAACGATCTCGGAGGCGCCACGGAAAAATTCACGAATCGCTTCACGGCCCTCAAATCGGCCCAAACCCTGGCTTTCCCACACCGCGTCTTCGGTAAAAAGGGCGGCAATTCCATCGGGATTGTAGTTGTCGTCGCAGTAGGCCGCGTATTGGGCCTTGAGGTTGCGGATGGCATTGACATCTTCCAATGCCTGCACGCGTTGTTCAAGCTGTGCCAATCTGGACACCACGTCGTCGGCGTGTGGCGCAGTCATGTGCGTTCTCCCCAGTTTGGGTCATGAGACGAGAGATACGCGATGATGCCACATCCCAAGCAAGCTGTACAGGGCGAGTCGGGCGCCGCAGATCCGTTGCTTTGACCTTGCCTTTGTACAGGCGGTGTCGTATCGAATGGATGGCGAGGTGGTCTTGCCGCATTGCCGTAGCCCAAGCAGAGCGGTGACGGGCGAACGCTTGACAGCGATGGAGAGATTCAACATATTCAGGAAAGGCGAAAGCAATCTGGGATCAAATCTACGTGTTGCTTTTCCAATTCTTATGTCAAAGAGCAACACCTGGATTTGATCCAGTTCTCCCACGTCCCTACTCCGTTCGCCGAGCAACGTTGATCTTATCCTGCAGATAGAGCGAGAAGTATCCGTCGTAACGATCCTGAAGCGCCGGGATTTTCCAATCGTATCCCGTCACGGTGCCCCGACAGCGAGAAGACCCACAATGGCAAGCCATCTCCCACGATTCGTCATCTCCCGTGGCGTAATCAAAAGACAGTTCTTCATCTACGTCAATGTCCCGGAGCGCCACGAAGACAATCTGACCTCTGATGCCCAGGTTGGGATCGCAGGAATGGTTCAGATGCATCATGCCCCCCTCGCGCTCCTCCTCGGTCACCGGACCGATAAACAGGTCATCCGCAATCTGGATCTCGGCCGGCCCCAGCCTGTCGCCAACTTCATCCCGCTGGGTCTTGGTCATCACATGCCCACCTTTGACGACCACCACCTCGTCTTTGGCAATAGGCGCCCTCGCGAACAAACCGCGGCCTTCGATTTGGCTACCGCGTTTCTCGATCTTCGGCGAGAAGTAGGACAGGTTCATGCAAACATCTCCTGTCTCCTGTAGGCCATGGCAGCGCCTGCCCCACCCTTAAAATTACGTACGCCCTTCGACATGCGTGCCCATGTCGATCGCAATGACCTCATCTGCCGACAGCTAAGCTTCAGTGCCCACCAACTCCGGTTCACCCAAGGCATCCAAATAGCGAACCCGGACGGACTCTGTCTCCGCATCGAGCGCCACGACTTCGGCCCGGTCCCCCGTTGCCAGCAATACCTTCGCCTGCACGGTCAGTTGCGACAGATTCATCGGTTTCTCCTCACACCACGCCTCGGCCCCTGGCGCCTCCATGCGGAAAGGGGCCGGTGCAAAGCTAGTGCACAGGTCCCTCTAACGCCTGCTCACCCTCGAGTTTGGCCACCATTTCCCGCAGCACCGGAGCATATTTGCTGGCTTGGCCCGTACGCCGCATGAGCCCCTTGCGGGCGAAGCCCCAGGGGTCTTCTTGGCCTTCCCACGGCAGATCAATCCGCTTGTTCTGCTCCGGATCACGGAACACGTTCATGGGCTCCCCGCCGTGTTCCAGAATGGCCAACTGCTGCCGCAGCATGCGGCGATACATGATGATACCCTTGTCGGATTCCCCCAGTTTCTCCCGTGCGCGGTCGGCAATCGCGCCCTGCGTCACCCACGCCACAATGTCCTGGCCGCTATTATTATCGACCATCTGCCAGTTCACCCGGCCGCGTTCGTCAAACGGCAGCGGCACCTCGTAGTACGGAATCGTCTCCTGCTTCGGAACCTCCGCGTCGGGAGGTTGGGGATAGGCCGTGAACCACACGTGCAGGGTGTTCTCGTCATCGACGGGTACGCGATACTGAAAATTGCTGCCCACGCGCAAGATGTTCGGGAAGAGTACGGGATGACCGATGCGCCACTCCGGATCCTCCTCCGACCCGCCGTCGACCACCCGGCGCTTGATGATGCCGTACTCAAATTCGTCGAAGCCGATGCGCTGGTGCCTGCCGTTGCCACCGACTTTGCCGGCACGGTAAAATCGCCGCTTCAAGTCCGTCCGGCCCAGGCGCTCCAGCACGTAGTCGGAAAAACGGCCATGCAGCCACTCCACATGCACCGGGTCCAGGGAGTTTTCCATAATCTGCAACCAGTTGCAGGGAATCACCGTGGCGCCGATATCCCGCAACACGTTATCCCAGACAAACATGTCCCACCGGGGCAGCAAGGGGACGGGGGCGGGACCCAGGTACGCGAAGATGAGCCCGGCGAGTTCTTGCACCGGATACCCCGCGATCTTGACCCGGCAGGGAAACGTACTGTCCTCGGGCTCTGCCGGCATCTCGATGCACTGCCCGGTCTGGTCAAACATCCACCCGTGGTATGGACACCGCAGACCTTCTGCCTCGGGAATGCCGTATAGCATGGAGACACTGCGATGCGGACAGGTATCGCCAATCAGACCCAAGTTGCCGCTTCGGTCCCGGTACAGGACGAGCGACTCGCCCAGCAGCTTGACGTGTTTGACCGGGTCGTCGTCGAGTTCGGCAGCAGCGGCTATGGGCTGCCAATACTGCCGTAGCAACGCGCCCATCGGGGTGCCAGGCCCGACGCAGGTCAGCCGTTCATTTTCCTTTGCGGTCAGCATGCAGCTCTCCTTACGGATGATGGACCAACTCGATCAAGTTGCCGTCAGGGTCACGGATGTAGGCATAATGATGCCCATCGTAGTCGCGGATTTGCGGCCCGCGACCAGCGTCGAAGGGAACGCTTAGGGCAGCTAGGTGCGTCATCATGTCTTCCCAATCCGTGACCTCGACCGCAAAATGATGGGTCTGCAGATAGGTCGGGGCGGACGTCACATGGAAGTGAATTTCCGAAGCCCCGAGATAGAGTTCAAGTTGCCGTGGATGGTCCTTGACCTCGACGTCGAACACGTTTTGATACCATTCCCGGGTGCGTTCCCGGTCGCGGATCCCCACATTCACGTGGTGTATCGCACTGACTCTCGACATATCGTATTCCTCCCCAACGTCGCATGGCTCCCCCGCTGGGACAAGGGGGGCGCGCAGGCGGTAGCCGCTCATGACCGGTCGAGATGAAAAAACTCGGCGGCGTTTCCCGCCACCATGCGGTACCGTTCATCCTCCGGAACCCCGGTGAAGATGCGCTCAATCACCGCCCCGGAGTCGGGCCAGTCGGACTCTTGGTGCGGAAAGTCAGTGGCCCAGATGAGCCGATCCACACCGATATGACCCCGCATCTCCACGCCAATGGGGTCATCCAAAAAACCCCAATAGATGTGCTCGCGTATATACTCGCTGGGCAAACGTTTCAACGGCTTAAACCCCAGGTAGGTCTCGGCCCAAGAATGATGGCGCTGGTAGCGCAGGTCCGCCATATGTAAAAAGAACGGAATCCACCCCGCGTGGGTCTCCGCGATATAAACCCGGAGGTCGGGAAAACGATCGAAGAGGCCGTCCAGCACCATCTGCACGGCATTCAAGCCACCTACCCGGTGGAATCGGGAGACTTGCTCTGCCAGACCAATGGAGCCAATCTTCTTGAGCGTTTCGTTGTCCTCGCGGGGGTATTTGAGCAGGGGCCCGGCACGCTCTCCAAGCCGGTTGAGCTCGATGTGGATCGTGACCGGCATGCCCAGGTCCTGAGCCGCGGCCCAGAAGGCGTCATCTGCAGGACTGGGGTAGCCCTTGTTATCCGGAAAGGCGCTCAGGAGCACCCCCTTGAACCCCAACTTGGCGCAGTGCTGCATCTCCGCCACGACATCGCCAACATGGGTCATCGGCAGAATCCCCAGGCCAATGAGGCGATCGGGAGCGACGGCGCAATATTCCTCGGCCAGCCAATCGTTGTAGGCGCGAACGATGGCTTTGTAGGCGTCGTCATCCGAAATGTTGCGCCACAACCAAGGACCGCCGACCTGAGCTGGGAACAGCACCTCGGCGTCGATACCGTCTCGATCCTGCTCCTCGACCCGCTGCTGGCCAGTGCCGGTGCCGGGTGTGTCCTCGTAGGTTTGTCCGAAGGGTGTCCAGTTGTGCCGTCCTTTGCCACCGTAGAGGTCGGAGGGCACCTCCCTGGCCGCCTGGCCTTCGATCACCCACGCATCGCCGCCGGTGGCCGTTTTGATGAGCCGTGGGGCGCGCTCGCGGTACTTCCCCGGCACCCGATGGCGCCAACGCTTCGCATCGACTTCGAGATGCGAATCTCCGGATATGCATCGATAGGCTTGTGCTTGCATGGCTGCCTCTACCTCATCTATCAGACCCCCATCGTTTCAGCTCCTGTTTCCCAAAACCGTAGCATAGGCAGGGTGAGCAGGTATGTCAACGTCCGCAACAAGGCGAAGCCCTTCTCCATATTCTTCGGATGGCTTCCACAGCTTCAGAAGACCCGTGACATCGTTGTAGGGGATACGTGGCGTGTGGCGTGCAAAACGAGCGAATTCATAGCGAGACGCGTTGATGCCAAGTGTCTTGTTCCAGACAAAGCGACAAGCGCCAGCGAATTGAGCGAATGCTTGATCATACTCAAGTTCTGGCTTGAGTATGAATTTATAACCTTTTCGTATCGTCGTTTTGCTTGTTTCCATATGCTGTCGCTCAGTGGTAAATCTGCGGATTGATGATGGCCTGCACGCGTTCGCCGTTGATCGCCAGACGAATGCTATCGCAGAGCAACTTGCAACTCTCCCGCTGCACCCACTCACTCTGCGCCGCGACGTGCGGTGACAGCACCACATTCGGCAGTGTTCGCAACGGATGCGCGGCGGGCAGCGGCTCGGGATCGGTGACGTCGAGACCGGCACCTGCCGGATGCCCGGCCTGCAGGGCCGCTACGAGATCATCCGTCACCACATGCTTGCCTCTGGAAACGTTGATGAGAAAGGCCGAGGGCTTCATGCCGGCAAGCTGCTGGGCGCCGATCATGCCGTGGGTTTCCGGGAGCAATGGCAGGCTGAGGACGACGTAATCGGCGTGTGCCAGGAGGGCGTCAAGTGTCTCGGTTTCGTGTACCGTGAATCCCTCGGGTTGGAACGCGCCGCGTGTGCGCGTATAGGCCACGACGGTCATGTCGAACGCCGCGGCGCGCTGGGCGATGCGCTGGCCGATGTTGCCGAGTCCGACGATGCCGAGGGTGGCGCCTTCCAGAGGTAAATGTAACGGTAGGGCTTCCTGACCCTGCCAGAGCCAGGGCCGGCGGCAGAGCATGAACAGGAGCGTGAAGACATGCTCGGCCACCGGGGTGGCGCGCAGCCAGCCGGGGGAGTGGGCCACGGGAATGCCGGCAGCCGTTGCGGCCGTAATGTCGATGGAATCGATACCCGTCCCCAGTTTGCCAATCAGGCACAAATTGGGCGTTGCCGCCATGAGTTCCGCACCCAGCGGCACCTGCCCGCCGAGAAGCACCCGAGCGAGCGGTTTTCGCTTCATGCAATACGCGCTCGGGCTCGAACGTGTCCGGAATCACCAGAGTGCATCCATCGGGAAGGTATTCGCGCATAAACGTGATGCGGGCTGGATTCTGCCAGCGTGGACCAATCGCCAGTATCTTGACGGTCATCGGCGCCTCGCTTGCACCACGGCTCCCGCCGTGCAAAGATATCGACCAACTCAGCGTGAAACGCTTATCTCATTGCGGCTACGAGTATAGGCATGGCCCTGTGGGTCGTCAATCCCAGACACTCGGGGCGTTCCGTGTGGTCTGCACGCCCCCCTTTTGTCACCGTTATCCACAAATTTGATTTGAGAGGCTCTTGGGATAGGATGGGGACTGCAAACCCCGACAGTCGCCCCACGGGAGGGCGAGGATCGGCCCGCAGGGCAGCCCGTCCTCGCCTGGAGTTCGACAGGGATATTCGGTTTTCCAGTTTTCTCCCCCTCCCTGGCCAGGGGAGGGTTCCCCCAAGGAGGCGAGGGAACCTGAAAACGGCATGGCTCTGATCTCTACTGGGTGTCGGGCGGGTGCTGCCGAAACCAGTCGATAATCGCACTGCCAGGAGCGGCCCACACCCCCTGACGCTGCATCATCGCCCCCAAAGCGGCATCCAGAAAGCCGATGCGGAACGGCTGGCCAATGAGCCAGGGGTGCAAATTCAAGACCAAGAGCCGCCCATTTTGGGCGCCATCGCGGTACAGGATGTCGAAACTCTCGGTCAAGAGCTGTTCGTAGCGATCGACCGGCACCCGCCGGTCCCACAAGGCGTTGACATCGTCGAGTTCCAGCATGATCGGCAGCGCACAGAAATCGCCCGGGGCGGTTTTCATGCGGTACGGTTGCTCGTCATTGGCCCAGTCGCAGACATAGCGGATACCCGCCTCCGCCAGCAATTGCGGCGTGCGCGCGGATTCACCGTATTCCGGGCCCAACCAGCCCACCGGCGCGGCGCCCGTGGCGCGGGCGAGGGTTTCGATCGACGTGTGGATATAATCGCGTTCTTCCTGCTCCGTCATCTGACTCGTGATCATGCGGCTCACGGACATGCCGTGGCCAATAATCTCACAGTCCCGCGCCTGGCAGTGGCGCACCAGCTCGGGATAGTGCTCGGCGGTGAGGGCGTCCATCGCCACTGTTGGCGGGATGCCGTGCTTGGCGAGCACATCGAAGACGCGGAAAATCCCGACGCGGTGGCCGTAGTCCCGATGCGTCAAGCGTGGGTAGTCAGGATCGCCTCGCCGGCCCAAGCCCCCGGCCAGGATGGGAGACTGAAAACTCCCCTCCGGCGGCTCCCATTCCATATGCTCCAGACTGATGAGCACACAGAGCGCCACCCGCGCCTGCTCGGGCCAGCGCAGCACGCCGCGCGTGCTGATCGGCGACCAATCGTAGTGCTCATGATCCATACCATAGCGACGTTCTGCCGGCATCGTCGTGCTCTCCTACCCTTGGCGTTGTGCGGTGTGGGCGACCATCTGATCGTAGTAATTGGCGATATAATACTCGGCAATCTCGTCCGCCGTGGTTTGCCACACGCCGTCGTGGGACATGATATAGCGCAGAATCTCGTCCAGATACCGAATGCGGTGGGGTTGCCCAATGAGGAAGGGATGCAGCGCCATGCACATGACCCGCCCGCTCTCGGCGCCTTCTTGATAGAGCTGATCGAACTGCGCCTTGCAGATCCGCGCGAAGTAATCGCCTTCGTAATGCGTGCGAAACGCTGGCGCATCGTTCAATTCGATCGAGTATGGCACCGAGACCAGCTTCCCCGAGGCGACCCGAATCGGCACCGGCTGATCGTCGTGCATCCAATCTGTGTGATAAATCAGCCCGGCCTCTGCCATCAGGTCCGGCGTGCGCGGCGTGCCGGAGATGGCCGGCCCGAGCATGCCTTTTAAGGTTTTGCCGGTGTGACGCTTTAGCGTCTCGATGCAATCCTGATAAAAATCCCGTTCTTGCGCCTCGCTGTAGGTATTGAGATAGCGCGTGTTGTAGATGCCATGACTCATGAAATCCCAATCCCGCTCGACCATCGCCTTGCCGACCTCGGGATAATGCTCCAAGACGGCCATGTTGAGCGAGACGCAACACGTAATGTTGTAGGCGTCCAGCACCTCAACCATCCGCCAGAAGCCGACGCGGTTGCCATAATCGCGGTAGGTGTATTGTTGTACATCGGGATACGGCGTGCGGGGCCAGGGATTGCGCACGCCATCGTAGTCGGGGAGATACTCGTAGTGCTCGATATTGGGCGCGACCCAGAACGCGACGCGGGCGTTGTTGGGCCAAGTGATCGGGGGCCGATCGACGATCGGGCTGTAGTCCACACGATGCGGGGGGAGTGCCATCGGAACACCTCCTCGTTAGAATGAGGATCACAGAGGCGGCCTCATGGTCGCGCCATCTGCAGGCCGGATAGGTCCTATGGTGAGGCAACGGCGGCGGCGCGTCAAGAGCCAGGTGAGGGCTTCAGTGTCTTCTACAGCGACGCGAGCCAAGCCCGCATGACGTCGAACAGCTCCCCTTCTCTCCCCTGATACCCGTGATTGGCGCTATCAATCACCTCAACGATGACATGCGCATAGGCCGCCGCCCGCAGACGCCGCATCGCCGCCCCGCACAGCGGCATTTCTTGCGGGCCGGCACACTCTTCAGCGCCAAACACAAAGAGGGTGGGACAGCCCGTTGCGGCCGCATGCGCCATGACACTATAGCGGCCATCCGGGTGGAAGCAATCCACGAACGCCCGAGCCGACCACGTGGCGCCAAAGGGGATCCCCGGACGCAGATAGCCGTCCGGCTGTCCCTGCGCCAGAAGCGTCTGCGCCTGGCTATACGTGTCGGTAAACGCCTCACCGTGCAGGTCGACGAGCCCTTGATGGTGATATTCGCCCGGGGACACCGCAATGACGGCCTGAACGTCCTCGAAGTGGGCTTTGGACTGCGCATACACGGCTCTGACCGCACCGCCACTGTGTCCGGCAAGCGCGATCGATGTTTGCCCTTGGGCACGTAGCCAGTGCAGCCACGCGGCATAGTCGCGCCTGGCGTCATCCACCGACTCATGGGCGTAGCCCTGCAACGGCCCGCCTCGGACCCCATTGGAGACGAGGTCGTGTCCGCGACGGTTCGCCGACAGAAAGGCCATCCCCTGGGCCGCGAGCCGTGCGCCCAATTCGAGATATAAGGGCCGGTAGAAGTGCCCGCCATCGCCGTGGAAAAAGCACAGACAGGCAATGCGAGACCGGTGGTCAGAGATGGTCGGCGCTAAATACGCCCCATTCAGCGGGATACCGTCATCGGTTGTGACGTCGATCAAGTCTGCTAGCATACATTCTCCCAACCTTTAACCTACGTTGACCAAGATGGTATGAGTTGCTACCATACCACGTCTAAGCGGCAGGGGAGAGAGATTTCTGCATGAACATTTTCTGTTCGCCTCACACCACGGTTTCCAACGTCACAAGCGCAAGAGGCAAGGGCGCATGCATCTGGCGGCTAGACGAAGTTTAAAACGGTACTGTTAAGGAGTCTTTGATGGCCGAGGAGTATGTCAGCCGTGACCAGCACCGTGCTGATCTGGCGGAGCAGCGAACGGAGTTCAAGGACGAGCTGCACGGTGTGCGGCAAGAGGTGATCGTGCTGGCGAAGACGGTGGAGGCGCTGGGGCAGCGCATGGAGCAGGGTTTTGCTCAGATGAACCAGCGCTTCGAGGACATGCAAAAGCAAAGCCAGTGGCACTTTGAGGCAATACAGAAGCAGGCTAACCAGCGCTCTGAAGATCTACAGAGGCAGCTCGACCAGCGCTTTGCTCAGGTCGATCAACAATTTGACGTGGTGCGCCAGGATCCACAGCGCGTCGACGCCCGTCTGCTCAGCGTCGAAAATTGGATTCGGGTGACGTTTGTCATGTTGGCCCTATTTGGCTTGGGGGTGGTGGCGCAACTGGTGTTTATCATTGTGCGCTTTGGGCTCAAGCCTTGAGCGCAGGGAAAAAGGGACGACACATGCCAGTCTATCATCACGCTCAAGATTTACTAATGGCGGCCACCCTGCCCCCACCTACCTGCACCAGATCCGACGCGCTGATTTCCAACGTGTGATCGATTCGGCCAAATCCACAAAATATCTGCTGCAGCTCGGTAACCGACTCATCGACGATCACCTCCACCCCGTCGAGTACCGGAATCGGGCAGACCCCGCCCGGCTCGACGTGAAGGCGTTCGTGTATTTCCGCTGGCGACAACGAGGCAATGTCGCGCCGCCCGATACCCAAAACCGCCGCCAGCTTTTTGTAGTCAATGCGGGCGGATGCGAGTATGGCGGCTAACACCACTCGGTCGTCTCTCAGCTTAAAGGCGACCGTCTTCACCAAATTGTCGACCCCAAACGGCCATTTTTCCAGCGCATCTTGCACGGTACGAATGGGCGTATGTTCGTGATCGACAAAGGTGATGCCCACCTCGTGGAGTTTGTGTTTGATGGCTTCATGGACCATACCGTCATCATCTTCCAAGAGAGAGGGTCAGGGGCAATGCCGACACAGATATCCAACGTCTCGGCGAGTCCATGCGGAAGGCAATCATGCGCTGCCACTTCGATGATGTGGATACCAGGTTCCACACCTCGTCATCAGATGCGACATCTCCGGAGATCACGGTGCACGCAGCCGGTGTCGCAGTGACGACTTGCGGCATAAAGGCGGTGAGGAGCACCTCGCCCCGCATCGTATTCTGTCCGGCTTCGGGCATGGCGACAATCCGATGGAACATCTCCTCAGGTGTACAATCCGGATGCCCAGCGAGCCAGTCGGTTGTGCTGGCAATGGTCCACCATTCGTTCAGGCGCCATACCGCGCATTCTGAGGCGCTAGCATACGGCGCATCGCCAAGAATGCGCTCAACGAACAATTGGCTTCGCCTCTTTGGACCGCAGAAACATGGGCCGGTTCCGACGGATATACGCAACGGCATTATCCATCGCTTTCATTGAACATTCCTTATGCTACCGGGCTAAAAGCCATATCATCAGATTGCCAAAGGCGGTTGAACAGGTCAAACGAGGCCAGTGGCACAATTGACTCGTCACCCGAGAACATCGGTGATCGTGGCCCTCAAGGGAGGGGCTGTCGGATCAGGCCATGCGCTTGGAGCTGTTGTACCGCCTCAGCGGACAGGTCAAGTTGCAACACCCTCCCAGGCTGTCTCCTGAGAGCAAAAAATATGGCATCTTCCAATTAGGCGTGTTGGCATGCAGTGAAAAGCCGTGGAGGCTGGCACAACGTGTGCCGGTCAGGGCCGGTCTTCGCCTTCGTAGCCAAATCAGGACATCGCTTTGATCACGGCTCTGGGGGATGCCAGCCGACACTGACCCAGCGGCGGCGCGCCGCAACGGCGACCTCGTTATTGATGTTCAACACAACTATCGTGCTTCGGCCAATCGGTGTCAGGCCGAGCAGGCGTATCCCGGCCGCGTCCCAAGAAAAGTGATCCGCCCACTGGTGCTGACGGGGATGATACAACGGTGCGAACTCCCCGGTTAGCGGGTCGGGGGCTCGAGTCGTTGCACCTTTGAATTTATTACATCGACGGCAGGCAAAGCAGAGGTTGTCAAACTCGGTCTGGCCCCCTTGTGCTTCAGGGATCAGGTGGTCCACGACCATGGGTTGGCCCGTATTGGCCTGGGTGGTCTGACAGTAGGCGCAACGGTGGTCATCGGCATCGACCAGATGTTGGCGCAATGCTTCGGATAGGTATGTACTCATGGAGAGGCTAAAGCACATCGGCGGGAGGGATGTGATGCCCACGCCAACGGAGCAAGGCAGCGGCGTGAGCCTTGCGGAGCATAAAGCGATTGGCTTGGGTACGCAATTGGGTGAGTTCAACTCGGTCGGCATCGGAGAGCACATCGTTGGCGTTTTGATCCAGAAGGTCCGAGTACCGCGTCATCTCCGTCTCGGTTTGACGGCTGCGAGCAATACGCCAGAGGGTATCGTCGTGCAGGCGGTCTAGAGCAGCCAGATCGGTTTGAAATTCGGTTGGGGCATCTTCCCAACTCGGGGGTGCGCCGACTTCGATGGCGCGGAGTGCAACCTCATCAAACGACTGATGCGTCGCCTGGGCATTCTGTTGCAGGCGGGCGTAAAGCGCCTCGGGCAAGTGCAGCGTCACAGCTTGTGTGGCCATTGGAACTTCCTTTGATTTACTCATGACGACATGTTGACGTGCATTATAACATGAAATAGGGAAAATCAGGAGCTAATCGGGGATAGTCTCCGTTTGCGGGTGCTGAAGCGGCAGACGGAACCGGGTAAAGCGGGACAGCTCAGAAAGCCGGTATCGAGAAATATAAGTATCTTATTTCGCGAACAAGGCATATAGCAACTCCTTTTTCGGATAATTATAGCAGGATATTAGTGTATCGTATAGTAGATCTAATGTCTATAAAGAGATTGTGAAGATTTATATAAATTTAAAAGATAGGTTTTTGTTAAAGAAGAAATAATTGCAATATGTTATATTTTTATAGATTTTTGCAAATAAGTTTCAAAAAGGAATTATGTGAGTGAAAATATAATATGTTTTATCTTAAATATTCTTTCAAAGAAAATTTTCTAATTTAATCATATAAGGTACAATGTATGTATTCACAGATAACGCATGAGAGGTCATTTCCAGACCAATATCTATGATGGCAAGACCTTTTGAGATACTCAGGACGCGATCACCGCTCTGACGCCCGTGAGGAGGCGAGTGACTCCCTAGAGGCGCTCGCGCCCCTTGCCAACCCGGATATCTTGCGATTTTCACGCAGTGGTGAAGCTGTGGTGTGGCTCGACCTGGAGAAGCTTGTTGGTAACCTCGACGAGCAGGAAGGGCTTGAATGGATTCGCGAATGGATTCGCGTTGTCGAGCGGCAGTGGCCAGCGGGGTTCTACACCAGCGACCCCTGGCTGGAGCGGGAGGCTACACCAGACGAGGAGAGCCTCAATTTGCTCGTCCAACGGCCCGATAATACGCGCCGTCCGTTCTGGGTCGCTCGCTACGGGCCGAATGACGGTACTCCCCACCCTGAGTATGATCCCGACGAGAAGGTTCCGGCAACATGGGGCACATGGGATATCTGGCAGCACACGAGTCGCGGTCAGGTCCCTGGCATCTCGGGGCGGTGCGACCTTAACCTTGCTCGCATTGTAGCATGAGGAGGAGGGATGTGTGAGGAAACTTTACCGATACAGACTCTGTTGTTCGGACTGTACGAAGCGGAGGAACAATATGACTGGTCTAAATCACGTTAACGCTTTTGTTCTCGATGTCCAGCGCGATTATCAAGAGCGTGCATTCTGGCAATGCGCCGTGCGCGGAGCTATTGCACTGGGTGTGCTTGCGTCTGTCGTACTCGCTGCGGGCTGCATGACTACCCTAAACGGCTGGGACGGCACCCGCTGCGGCGTGTACACTCAAGACCCGGATGCGGAGGCCATCAAGGCTCTGGGCGACGCGGCGAGTTCGATCGCTGGCCAGATTAACCCAGTGCCGGGGCCAGGGGTGGCTCCGTCAGCCCCCAAGAAGACGCTGCCTACGACCAATAGAGTTGTTCCTCAATAGCATAAGATCAGGTTCCCTAGCCCAGCCCAGATGCCCACCGAATCATCCTCAA